>JAUSMY010000026.1 GCA_030646035.1 Thermodesulfovibrionia bacterium
ACTCCCGGCAGGTTGCTCAATCTTACCGCTGTTGCCTTGAATTCTTCACTGTACTTGTAGGTCGTTCTTGGACCTGGTTTTGGCATTCTGGACCTCCTGAATAGTTAGTTCAGGGTGTCCACTAAACCGGGGGAACTCTCTTGGAGGATCACAGTCGGTTGTTAGCTGTCTTCGCCATACTTATTCTCCATCCGTTGAATAAGTGCAAAGTGCTCTCCAATAAGCCATTTGCTTCCCTCAAATATGTCCTTCCACTCCTCTTCAGAAACGTGAAGGTCTGCTGCGGACTTGGGGTGCATAATCTTGCTTCGTTTATCCACAAACTTTTTAGCCATGCCCCACCCATTTCCGCTGAAATCTGGAGTCTGTTCCAGCTCGAACATCTTATACGCACCGCGCAGGACATACTTGATTTGATCTATGGCCGAGTGTTGGTTGTCACTGCTAAAAGCCTTTGCTTCCTTGACTGATAACTTTGGTACATCCGTTTCAAGCCCAACAGCCGCAATCTGCTGAATGCTGTAACTATCACCCGAAATCATCGCGCCAACTGTTCTGATGTACGTCCGTCTCCAGGCTTCTGTGTCTGCCTCTTGATCCAAAATCGCGTTGACATCGCCGGATAGCACGTCTGCAACTTTGAGATAGCTCTCAACAGCGGCATCCATTTTTTCTTCGGGGGTCATCGCTACTCCGCACAGCTAACGCCCCTGATCTGGCGCGAAAGTACGTTGGCGTGGCTTTTGCGTCCTTTGCAAAAGGCATGACGACATACTTTTGTCGCTCAGGATCGGTTGTTATGCGCTTACTCCGTCGAATCCTCTTCTTGCTGAGTGTTCTTAGGCGGACTCATGCGTTCACGAATTTTCTTTGTCAATTTCTTAACTGATTGCCTAGTGACTAGCCAAATTATCGTGAAGGCAATGAATGCAAGATAGCCAACTACGACAACAATCAAGAAGGAGTAAAACGCGCGGTCATTTTCAATTTCTGTGGTTGCTAAAGAGATCGTGAACGCAATTGCAACAGAAAGGCATGAAACGCCGATATCAAAGAGTATTCCCGTTGGCGTGGCAGACTCTAGCGTTTCGAGTTCACTCTCAGTTACTTCAAATATGCTTATTGAATCAACCCTTCCTTTCTTTACCGGAATGCTGGATTCATTTTGATTAATAGGAGTCATTACAATTTCTCCTTTAACCATGTACTGCGACATATAACGTTGCTCCATGCAGCTATGCCTGAAGACTTAAGTACGAATAGTCTGTCACTTGACCGCAATACCGTCTTGATATGGTCTCGCACTTCAGAAGCCTTCTTCTCCGAAACGATGGCATAGCATGATTCGGTGATCTTCGCCCAGGTTCCATAAGACTTTATTAGCTCCTTAATGGCATCGTAGTCAGCTCGCCGACTCTCACTTGGGCCGCTCACTAAATCATAAGTGATGATGTAACAGCTCATTTCTTCAAGTCTCTCCGATTACTAGATTACGCATACCATTTGTTTATGAGGAATATTTCGCTTTTGCCTCAGCTTCATATTTTGCACAAGTCTTTCCCCAATCTGTTTCGGTCCAGAAATATTTAATCAACTCATCAAGATTGGCTTCATCATTAGTGATAACTTTATATCGTTTGTCTGCCGGAACACGATAAGGAACGTTGTTGTCGAATATATCCCCATATGCCATGTTCTGCATACACACTTGGAAGTCGCCGATATACATTTGTGCATCACTTGTAAGTTCGAGAATACGCTCTAAAACTAAAAACCTGTCCCCTTCAGACCTAAGTTTCAGTAAATCATGATGGATTGATTGTAATGAAAACCGAACAGCTCGAAAAAGCTTAAGATTTACGATTTCATGTGTCTCGACTTTGCTCACGATCGAAAGTAGGGCATCACCAAACTTGCTCAATATCTCGTTAAACTCTAAAACAGTGATTTGTGCCTTCATATCCAGATTAGAGTACTTTTTGACCATGCAGAAAGTACTGGTATCTCTAATGGAGATGCTGGAACTTTCTAGTAGCTGACTAACATCTCTAAAAAGCTCAATCTTGGTATTTCTCTTTGATTCCTCTTTTTGGGCATTCAAAGTGTTTTGATGTTGTGCGCCAAGTTGTCTAAACGCGTAACGTACGGTTATGACAGCTATTACTACTGCTGAAAGAGGACCCGAGAAATCTCTCCAGATCTCATAGCATCCGATGTTGGAGAAGATAAGACAGGATTCTATTATCACATTGTCAGCTTGCACAGTGCCTGAAATTCCTCATAACGCCGCCAACACGCGCGGCTTTGTAGTGAAGGCGAAGCCGCAACGGAAAAGCTGTCGCTGTGATTGGCCTTGTTATGCATGAGCACACAGATCTTCGATTGCCAGTGGCGGACGGCGCTTGTGTAACATGCGATGGCAGTTTGCACATACGGGACGCAAATCTTTCACCGGATCTATAAGGTACTCCTTGCCAATGTCTGCAATCTGGTGAAGGTGATGGACTTCTATATAACCACGCCCAATGTCCCCGTATGCCTTTTCAAAGTTGAACTTGCAGATGACGCAACTGTAACCGTAATGCTCTAAACATGCTTGTCTCGCAAGTGGGCTTCTGTCATAGGTTTTTGTTGTAACAGTTTTAGATTTGCCCTCAGCATATAACCGTACAGAGGTCGGCGATTCTGTTGCGAACCCAAAATCAGAACTTCCTTGAATTTCAGGAAATATCTCATTTGCAATCGCATCTGGAATTGTCAGCCCTCCAGCCTCAGGCGTCCACTTAAAGCCCGGAAATCTCTCCTGAAGAACTGCTAATGGGATAATTGGTTCCTCGGATAGTGATTTGAAAAGCAAATCAGTGCGAAGGGCTGTCTTACCTTCAGCAGCCTTTTCTTCATCCCAGTGACGTAGCAGGTAAGGAGAAGATGAGACATAGCCACATCCGATTATTCCTTTTGGCTCCACCCCAAGTCTCATCAGGAAAAAGGTATCCCCAATTGCGATCTTTTTTGTGTTGCCACAACTCCAATACATATCGTAAGGATCGCCGTTATTTATCCGATAGATAGCTTCGGCTTGATCTGCCCAGTGCCAACGCTTCGGGTTCCATGTGTAAAGGTATGCGCTCATCTACTTCTCATGCATAACATTTTATTAGTGCGCGAAAGCACCATTTTCTTAGATTTGACGGGAGTCTATTCCTAGGTGCCCCCTGAGCACAACCCCGAAAAGGTGGCGAATCAAACCCTTATCCCAAAAACCTTTCTTGCGCGGTATATGTATGAGACTTCGACGCTAGCCCCACCCCCAATCCCCCAGTATAGTGACTCACCCATCACCCTCACCGCCCAATAGGATCCAACTCATACCACCCCCCCAAGACCTCTCCGGCAAAACCTACATAGTCACCGGCGCCAACAGCGGCATCGGTTACGAAGCAGCGAAGAACTTCGCCAGTCGCGGTGCGACGGTGGCGCTGGTGTGTCGCAGCGAGAGCAGGAGCGTGATGCGGTGGCGAGCATCATCGTGGTGACTGGCAATGCGAAGGTGTCGCTGTATGTGGCGGCGGGGTGGGGGAGAATCGCGGGCGGGCCCGCTCCCACAGGGGGTGTGCATAAGAATGAAAGGCGTACGGGCGTTCAGAATTGATGAATCTGCTGACCAGTTACAGGCTCTGGACGACGGATTCCAACAACGACATCAACCCTCCAGGAACAACCCCCAGCACAACCAGCGCCACCAGCAGCACCAGTAGAATGCCATGCGAGATGACGTCTCTGATGCCTGCCACTGGCAGCGGGTCGTCGTAGTCGAGCGGGGTGATCATGCGATAGACGATGCGCAGGTAGTAGAACAGGCCGATGCCGCTGCCGATGACC
>JAUSMY010000027.1 GCA_030646035.1 Thermodesulfovibrionia bacterium
ACTCCCGGCAGGTTGCTCAATCTTACCGCTGTTGCCTTGAATTCTTCACTGTACTTGTAGGTCGTTCTTGGACCTGGTTTTGGCATTCTGGACCTCCTGAATAGTTAGTTCAGGGTGTCCACTAAACCGGGGGAACTCTCGAGCCGGTAACGATGTACTGATAGGTGGTACGGGTGACGACGATCATCATGATGTTTCAGGGAATGACTTCTACTTTTACAGCTTGGGAGATGGGCTGGACACTGTCAATGACGAGCAGGGTGTTGATGAGATTGTCTTTGGAGAGGGAATTACAAAAGCGGGAGTGAGTGTTAGACACAACGTTGAGGATCACCTGATACAGATCCGCTTCCTCGATGAGAGCGAAGTGGAGATTGCGGGTCAGGGCATTGATGTTGTGGAGAGCCTGACGAGCCAATCGGACTATCTAATTGAGGGGCTGCGATTCTTCAATGATGATCTGGTGATGATCAGGGAGTTTCTAGAGACCAACGACAGCATCATGGGCACAGAAGGGGCCGATGAGCTCAATGGCTATGCAGGAGATGACGTTCTTTTGGGTGGATCTGGCGACGACTCCATTTATGGCGGTGAGGGTGCGGACAGCCTGTCAGGTGAGGAGGGGGAGGATTCTCTCTATGGTGACGGTGGTAGTGACATCTATCTTTACAATCTAGGTGACGGTATTGATTACATTATCGATAGCGGTGGGGGCAATGATGAGTTAATCATTGGCGCAGAAATTGCGCCGGAAAGTACAAGGATTATTTACAATAATGATAATAATGATATTTCAATTCGGTTCTTGGACTCCAGTGGGATAGAGATTCAGGATCAAGCAATCTATATTGCATTATCCCTTGAGTACGGGCCTGGAGGTGCCTTTATCAATTCGCTAGAAACGGTTCGCTTTAGTGACGGAACTACTGTCGAGCTTGCTGAGATATTGGCAAATGTTGATGCAAGTGAAGAGGCTGATGATCTGTTTGGTACTTCTGGAAATGATTCGATTAGTAGTTCTGGTGGTGCCGATGAAATTTACAGCCTAGCGGGAGATGACACGATCGATGGCGAGGAGGAGGCTGACTACATTGAAAGCGGTATTGGTAACGATACCATCACTGGCGGTATTGGTGATGATACGATTTATGATGAGTTTGGCGACGATCGGTACTTCTATAACTCAGGAGACGGCTTCGATCAAATAAATGATTTAAATGGGTTAGATACAATTATTTTTGGAGATGGAATTCTATCTGAGCATGTTAGGGTCGCCTATTATCATGAAAGCAGTCTGATTGAAATTCGTTTCCGAGATCAATATGGTAACGATATTTCTGATCAGGGCATAGATTTCTACAGACAACTTAATCTAGAGATTGAGAATGAATCTGAATGGTTTGAATTCAGTAGTGGCGAAATAATGGACTTAAGGGCACCTCCGGAAATTAACCAATTCCTGTAAACTATCGCAAAATCTTTACACACGCGAGTGACTCATGGCCCACCCCGGATTTTTCGATCTTGATGATCGCTTCAAGAAGCTGGATGAACGAGATGCTTTACTGCAGCT
>JAUSMY010000028.1 GCA_030646035.1 Thermodesulfovibrionia bacterium
CTTGCCTGCGGTGGCGCTGCTGTGGCTGGCTGTGGCCTGGGCCCAACTGGAGGTGGCGCCGTGGTGAGCGCCCGCCCGGTGGTGTCACTGCACAACCTGACGGTCAGCTACCGCCAGCACCCGGCCCTGCACCACATCAGCGGCAACTTTGCGCCGGGCTCGCTGACCGCAGTGGTCGGGCCCAACGGCTCGGGCAAGAGCACGCTGCTCAAAAGCATCGCCGGCCTGCTGCCTATCGAAGGCGGCCGCTCCGGCGGCGCGCTGACCGTGGCGCCGCCGCGCGCGCGCATCGCCTACCTGCCGCAATTGGCCGACATCGACCGCAGCTTTCCGATTGACGTGCGCGACTGCGTGCTGCTGGGCTGCTGGGGCGCAACCAGCGCCTGGGGAGCTGTCAACCGGGCCATGCTGGAGCGGGTCGATGCGGCCCTGCAAGCCGTCGGACTGGAGGGTTTTGAGCGCCGCAGCATCGGCAGCCTGTCCAGCGGACAGCTGCAGCGGGTGATGTTTGCCCGCATGCTGGTGCAGGACGCCGAGCTGATTTTGCTCGACGAGCCCTTCAACGCGATCGACGCCAAAACCACTGCGGCGCTGCTGGGGCTGGTGCAGCAATGGCACCAGCAGCAGCGCACCGTGATTGCCGTGCTGCACGACGATGAAATGGTGCGCCGGTATTTCCCCGACACCCTGCTGCTGGCACGTGAACTGGTGGGCTGGGGCGCCACGGCAGACGTGCTGACCGAGCCCCATTTGCAGCGCGCCCGCGCCATGGCCGAGGCGTGGGACGAGGCTGCCGAACGGTGCGACATCGACACCCTCGCGCCCCAGAAGACCACCGCATGATGGCGCTCGCCGCCTGGCTGTGGGACACGGCCTGTGCACCGTTTGCCGCATTCGCCTTCATGCGCCGCGCGCTGGTGGCCACGCTCGCGCTGTCGCTCAGCGCTGCGCCGCTGGGGGTGTTTTTAACGCTGCGGCGCATGAGCTTGCTGGGCGACGCGCTCAGCCACGCCGTGCTGCCAGGCGTGGCGA
>JAUSMY010000029.1 GCA_030646035.1 Thermodesulfovibrionia bacterium
CAGGCAATGGCGGACGCACACCATCAAGGGGTAAACGAAACAGCTCCCAATCAACAAATTTATCGAGCTGCAGTAAAGCATCTCGTTCATCCAGCTTCTTGAAGCGATCATCAAGATCGAAAAATCCGGGGTGGGCCATGAGTCACTCGCGTGTGTAAAGATTTTGCGATAGTTTACAGGAATTGGTTAATTTCCGGAGGTGCCCAAATGCCGATTCATCCAACACTGACCTTCTCAGAAGCCATTGGACTGCCGAAATAATGTTTGACTTGCCAGAGTTATTGTATCCGATAAGGGAGGTGAATCTCGCGAGAGGGAAACTAGCGTCTCTACAGGATTTGAAATTCACGATCTCGATGCGCTCTATGAAGACAGGCATTCTCTACTCTCAATTTGCGAATTCCAGACCGGAACAAAATGTCCATTTTCCTACAGTATTAAAAGTAGGCTAAGTCAACCTAGCTCAGTGGCGAGTCACTAACTTTGTGGACGATGTATCTCTTGATTTTTCTTGTAGGAGCTATTACCGCATTTGCGCTCAAATACAACCGCCCCTCTCGCTTCATATTGTTTTCATGTAGAGACCATGTAATCAATGCTTTTTGCCGTTCCGAGCTACTCAAATCTATATTGAAAGACACTGTTCTTCCTTCGATGAGATCAAAGAATTTTCCCCAACCCGTGAGCGAATTGTACTTAGTAACATTCCCCGAGATCACGTGAGGAGCAGGAATAGTCGAGGGCATCAAATACTGCGCGGTATGAGTATCAAATACAGCCAGTTCCTCGCCCCTTGGACGTGATATCGTCAGTTCTATCCGTTTGTCCTCCTTAATGGGGCGATGGATCTCATCCAAGGCCGATTCTAATGCTACGGGCAGCTCTCCAATAGTTGGCTCAATTCTATCATTGAGAGGTCTATAATAGTCATCGTTACCAAACTTTCCTACAGCTTCATTAAATCCGTACTTGAGGAAATCGTAAAACACACCGCTTGTCACAGAACCAGAAAAGAAAATAATTGCTTCATATATGAAGCTACCTCTTTTCGGTGTATTTATATAGAGGGCACCTCCGGAAATTAACCAATTCCTGTAAACTATCGCAAAATCTTTACACACGCGAGTGACTCATGGCCCACCCCGGATTTTTCGATCTTGATGATCGCTTCAAGAAGCTGGATGAACGAGATGCTTTACTGCAGCT
>JAUSMY010000031.1 GCA_030646035.1 Thermodesulfovibrionia bacterium
TTTGATAGACCCTTTTTCACTGACCTGAATCTCCATTAACTATCCCCCTTAATTATTGAGATAGAGCGAGGTAGTAACGGCATCGTGGGTGTCTGTGTTGCTCCCTTCTCGCCTTCTATTTTCCCTCGCTCTATCATCTGATTATCCTTTAAATTCAATAGGTTATAGTTATATCCTACTTGATTACCTACCTAAGTCAACTAAAAAAGCTTTATTTTCTAATCACTTACGCTTATCGACAGTGGTCACGGAAATAAACATGCCAGTTGTAAGGCGGGCTTAAATGAAAGGGATTTTGAGAAGGAATCTATATATTTTATTAAGAGGTGTTTTTTTGATTGATTGATTAATCATTAATCTCTATAATTATCAAAGAGTAATGAAGTAATGCTAAAAATCAACAACATTAACTGTATAACAGGATATGTTCAATTATAAAAGAAACCTATTGAACCAAGCAGTTACGATAAGTTGCAATACCATTAATAATCTGCTAAACTAACTTTAGCTAAACTGTTTAAGGAGGTATATTATGCAATCTGTAAACATATTTGAAGCCAAGACAAATCTATCCAAACTGCTCGAATCCATTGAAAGCGGCCGCGAGAATGAGATTGTAATTGCCCGCAACGGAAAGCCTGTTGCCCGCCTTGTATCTTTAAGCCCACTTCCAGTAGATAAGCGGATAGGAGTTGCAAAGGGAAAATTTAATGTGCCGGAATCGATCGATGCTGATAACGATTCCATTCATAAACTCTTTACCGGGGTGCATGAATGAAGCTTCTGCTTGATACCCACGTAGCTCTCTGGGCAATAACTGATGATCCTAAACTGCCGCAATCAGCCCTCAGTCTGATTATGTCCGCTAATAATGAGATCATTGTGAGCGCAGCCTCGATCTGGGAGATATCAATTAAGCACAGCCTTGGCCGTGGGAATATGCCTATTTCCGGTGAGGATGCGCTTGGGTATTTCCAAGAGGCGGGATATCGTCTGCTTCCTGTCACTGCTGCACATGCTGCATATGTGGAAAAGCTTTTACCGATCCATGCAGACCCGTTTGACCGTATCCTGATCGCTCAGGCAAAGTGCGAGCCTATGATGTTTATCACTCATGATGCTTTGTTGTCCGGTTATGGTGAGTTGATTATGGTGATTTGATAATCACATGAATGAAGCCGCATAAGGCATTCAGTGATGAGCTGTAACCTTGTATAATAATGGCAACGATATGACTGACATTACGATATATCAAACTGAAAATGGTGAGGTGGAAGTCCGGCTGGACAACGACACGGTCTGGCTGCGGCAGGAGCAGATGAGCCAGCTTTTCGGGCGGGAGCGCTCGGTCATCACCAAGCACCTGCGCAATGTCTTTGCCGAGGGGGAACTTGAGGCTGGTTCAGTATGTGCAAAATTTGCACGTACTGCCGCAGACGGGAAAACCTATCAGGTCGAGCACTACAACCTCGACGTCATCATCTCGGTCGGCTACCGGGTGAAATCCCAGCAGGGCACCCGTTTCCGCCAGTGGGCCACCCGCCTCCTGCGCGAACATCTTACCAAGGGTTACACTCTAAACCGCCAACGCTTTGAAATAAACGCCCGCGAGCTGGAAGCTGCTATGCAATTAGTGAAGAAGGCTGCACAAAGCCCGGAATTGCAGGCAGATACCGGACGAGGGCTGGTCGATATTGTCACACGTTACGCGCAGACCTTCTTGCTGCTGCAACGCTATGACGAAGGTTTGCTAACCGAACCGCCTGCACAGGCTGGGGGGACACTGCTAACGCTGAACGAGGCACGCTTGGCTCTGTCGGGTCTGAAGGCCGACCTGATGGCAAGGGGCGATGCCTCTGATCTCTTCGCCAAAGAGCGGGAAGAGGCATTTGAGGCTCTGCTCGGTAATTTGGATCAGACCGTATTCGGCGAACCGGCGTATCCCGGCATCGAAACCAAAGCAGCGCATCTGCTCTATTTTGTCATTAAAAATCATCCCTTCATAGATGGCAACAAGCGCAGTGGAGCTTTTCTGTTTGTCGATTTTCTCAATCGCAATAACCGGCTGCTTGGCAACAACGGCGTGCCGGTCATTAACGATATGGGACTGGCAGCTCTGGCATTGCTGGTTGCAGAATCTGATCCCAAGCATAAGGATACAATGATCCGACTGGTGATGAATATGCTGGTTCCAGAGATCTCTTGATGAATGAAGCCGAGACCCAACGCCTCGAATCCATCTACCAGCAGAAGCTCGCCGCATTTGATGCGCTGAAAAAAACGCTGCTGTATCAGGCCTTCAGTGGTGAGCTAAAGGGCAATTACAGTTCATAACCGTGAAAAAGCTATAATAAACCGATATTTTTCACGGTTATGTTGACAAAAGAGTGAAAAAGAATATACTTTAGACTATGGCAAAAGTATTACATGTATTTAATACAATCAGCCGTCTCAGGGAGCGGTATTATGCTGCGTCTGCCGGGAAACAATCGCTTATAAAATTATTGAGCGAAGCAGAGGTCGCCGAGCAGGTGTATAACTCTAATGCCATCGAGAATAGCACTCTTACTCTTGAAGAAACAGAGAAGATCCTTTTACAAATAAACCTGGACAGATACATAACCGAGAGAGAGATCTTTGAAGCCAAAAATCTTGCGCGTGTAGTTTCATATATCGATACAAAAGCTAAAGAACAAGAGCTGACTCTTGAGATTATGCTGTCGCTTCACAAAATGCTTATAGCTAATATCCGGGATGATATCGCCGGAAGGTTTCGCAATGACGGCGAGTGGGTTCGGGTTGCCAGCCACATTGCGCCGGACCCAAAAGAAGTAGTAGAAAGACTGGAAAAAATGCTTGCGAGGTATAATGCTGACAGCCATGAAAATATTATAAAACGCATCGCGCTGCTGCATCTTACTTTTGAACACACACACCCGTTTGTTGATGGCAACGGTCGTATCGGAAGAGTGCTGAATAATTATCTGCTTATACGGGAAGGTTTTGTGCCGGTGAATATTAAGTTCATTGACAGGAAAATGTATTACGAGGCGTTTAAGGAATTTGACGATAAAGGCACGGCAAAGATCATGGAGGAAATAGTCGGCAAAGCGCTTACGAATAGTTATCACAAGAGGCTTGCGTATCTGGAAGGCGCGCGGATCATGACGCTTGTTGAATATGCAAAAAAGTATAAAGCATCACACTCTAATTTGATAAATAAGGCAAACCGCCAAACTATAGAAGCCTTTCTTGAAAAAGGCGTTTGGAAGATTGGTGTAAAGCATAAGCAAAAATAATCCATGAATGAAGCCGAGACAAGAGCCGAACATATTGGCCCCACGCTGAAGGCCGCAGGCTGAGGTGTTGTCGAGGGCAGCCGCATTCGGCGCGAATATCCGATCACTCTTGGCCTGTTTTATAATTCAGAAAACCATCACCCCTTTTATGAAGCTCGTATAGCCCTCTGTATTTCATACTGACCGACTGCTTTATGAAGGCTGTCGTTATGATCGTATCTACCCTGCGGATATACTTCTCCTGCAGGAGCTTCTGGACCTCATGGCATTTTGAGACCATTAATAGAAGCTTGCTGAGGAGTTTGTACTTGCTCAGGACAATAAAGTCTGAAAGCATGTAGATACTATTATCTTTCACACCTTTTGATTTGCTATATCCGCTGAATATTAAAAACCCGAAGAGCTGATTACCGGCAAAGACCAGAATTGACAGATCTCCGCCAGTCGGCTCATAATTCTTTATACCACATGAACTATCACAACTCGTAATCGGCCAAGGTTTGATAATATGTTTTTATATTCCATCACCCCCCCCCATGTGCCCCCCTTTTTAACAAAAGAAGCTTTTTTAAACAATAACAAGACAAAGGAAAACGACCTTGCAAAATGAGCCATTTTATAAAGAGTAATGGGGGAGCGACAACCGGTTCCACCAATAAAAAAAGAGGGGGGGGTAGTGACAGGAGATTTAATATCTGTTTATATTATTAATATTTTCAATAAGTTAACCTCTTATTGTGTACGTTATCTCCCTTAAACTGCGCACAATTCCGGACTTTTCGGACTTCGTTCCAATGGTTCAGAGTTTCAAACCAATACATACCATCAACAGATTCAATCCATTTCTCCTCTCATAACCATCATCTTTTTAAAAATATAACAAACTTATTAGAAGGTACTTTTAAACAACAATAAAAGATAAGATCTGGTTATTTACGGCATGGCCTGTAATTTAGACCAGCTTAAACATGCCTCCCCTGCTTCCCTACTTCCCCTAACTACTACAATTCCCTTTAAAAATAAGATGTTAGTTTTGGGGGAAGTTTAAGAGTCTGTTCTTATCCCTTCCCCCATAATTCCCCCATCTTCCCCCATAGTTCCCCCACAACTTCCCCCTATAAAACATATAAATTAATATTTAAAATTAATAAGTTATAGAATTAGGGGGAAGATGGGAAGTATTCTGATGAAAAAATCG
>JAUSMY010000032.1 GCA_030646035.1 Thermodesulfovibrionia bacterium
CGGCTTCTCCTTCGGCGTCTCGCGCCTGGCCTCGGCCCTGCGGGCGGCGGGGCGGGACCTGGGCGGTCAGGCGCGCGGACCCGTCGTGGTCATCGCCTTCAACACCGAGGACATGCCTGCCTATTACGGCGTGGTGGGGGAGCTTCGGGCCGCCGGCATCGCCGCCGAGGTCTATCTGGGCAGCTCGGGCATGCGTCCGCAGATGAAGTACGCCGACCGCCGGATGGCGCCGGCCGCCATCATGCTGGGGGGCGACGAGATCGCCGCCGGCACGGTGACGGTGAAGGACCTGGATCTCGGCCGCGAACTCTCCGCCGGGGTCACCGACAACGCCGAGTGGCGCGAGCAGCGACCCGGCCAGCAGACCATTCCGCGCGCCGAGCTGATTCCGGCTCTGCGCCGCATCCTGGACGCCTCGAAATGAGGGCCGAACCGCGGGTTCCCGCCGACACCCTGGCCAACCTCCGCGCGCCGCTGAGCCAGGGCGCGCAGGGGATCGACGCCCCCATCCTGCAGCCGCTTGGCCTATTGCTGGAACTGGCCGGCGAGGCCATGCGCGCCCGGCTGTTCGTGGTCCAGGCCGAGGGGGGCGAGGAGTCCTGCCTGCGGCCCGACTTCACCGTGCCGGTGACCCGCCAGCACCTGGACGCAGGGGCCGCCTCGGGCCGTTACTACTATGAGGGCAAGGCCTTCCGCGCCTCGCCCGACCACCCCGACCGTCCCGAGGAGTTCGTGCAGATCGGCCTGGAGCGGTTCGACGCGGCCGGGACCCCGATCCTGGAGGCTGACGCCGAGATCGCGGCCCTCGCCTGGCGCTCGGCCCTGGCCGGCGGCCGCGACGACCTGCTGCTCTGGCTGGGGGACATCGCCCTGTTCGCCGCCTTCGTCGACAGCCTGGACCTCGCCCCGTCCCTGGCCGCCCGCCTGAAGCGCGCGGCCTCGCGGCCCCGTCTGCTGCAGGCCGAGTTGGCCCGCGCCGGCGGCGCACCCAAGGCGGTGGAAAGCGGCGCCCTGGCCGACCTGCTGGCCAGCCGCTCGCCGGACCAGGCCGCGATCCTGCTGGAGGAGGTCTGGGCCCTGGCCGGGATCGAGCCCGTGGGGGGGCGCGGCCCCGCCGAGATCGCCCAGCGTCTGATCCGCCGGGCCGAGGCGGCTACCGCCCCGGCGCTCACCCTGCGACAGGCCGACAGTCTGCGCCGCTTCCTGGCGGTGGCCGATACGCCGCCCGCCGCCCTGGCGGCCCT
>JAUSMY010000033.1 GCA_030646035.1 Thermodesulfovibrionia bacterium
TCAACGCTGCAAGGGCTATCTTTGCCTTAAACTCTGCTGAATACCTCGTCCTTTTTGTCTTGCTCATCTTCAGGTTTCCTCCTTCGTTAATCGTATATTTTACACCTTATACGACTGTCCGAATTCCGGGGTCCACCTCTATCTTCCCCTATGCTGTCCACTGTGGTTGTCACCCATGAGCCTGATGCATTGGTCGCATACTTGAGAGCCATAGTATCGTAATGATGATAGCTGATATGCACTTTGCCTGATGAGTCAATAGCTATGGAGGTCTTGCTGCCTCCCGTGCTGTCTACTGTAGTTGTAACCCAAGAGCCTGAAGCATTTGTCGCATATTTGAGATCCCCATTAGTAGCATCATAATAGCTGATATGTATTTTGCCTGATGAGTCTATCGCTATGGAGGTCCAGTAGCCTACAATTCCTGCACTGTCTACTGTTTCAATTCTCCATGTAGCCTGGTAATTATCATTATCATCAGTGTTATTCAGCACATAACCTGCGGGTTGAGCGCACTGCTGTAATGAGACAGCCGGGTTCCCGTAACCATCACCATCGCTGTCCTGATACCAGTATGTCAGAGGATTGATAGTGGAGCTTGTATCATCACAGTCAGCATTGTTTGCCACAACATAACCTGCGGGCTGAGCGCACTGCTGTAATGAGACAGCCGGGTTCCCATAACCATCACTGTCGCTATCCTGATACCAGTATGTAAGGGGGTTAAATACTGGGTCCATATCATTGCAATCCCCCTGATTCTCTGTGTACCCATCACCGTCGTTATCCACATTAGAAGCGGGATTTGTCGCATACTTGAGGTTTGTATTAGTAGAATCATAATAGCTGATATGAACCTTATCCGATGAGTCTATCGCTACGGAGGTATAGTAACCTACATCTCCTGTACTGTCCACGGCAGTTGTCATCCATGAGCCTGATGTATTTGACGC
Organism: Thermodesulfovibrionia bacterium; assembly: GCA_030646035.1. Classification (NCBI taxonomy): domain Bacteria; kingdom Pseudomonadati; phylum Nitrospirota; class Thermodesulfovibrionia; species Thermodesulfovibrionia bacterium. Next base: position 954 of record JAUSMY010000033.1, read on the forward strand.
ATACTTGAGGTCTAAATTAGTAGAATCACGATAGCTGATATGCACTTTATTCAATGAGTCTATTGCTATGGAGGTATACTGGTAGCTTGAACCTCCGCCGTCCACTGTGGTTGTCGCCCATGAGCCGGAGGCATTTGTCGCATACTTGAGCTGCCAATATGCTATATAGCTGATATGCACCTTGCCCAAAGAGTCAATCGCTATGGAGGTCCAGATGGGGTCATCAAATGTATCGTCCACTGTGGACTTCACCCATGAGCCTGAGGCATTTGTCGCATACTTGAGAGTTCCATAATCTTGATCACGATAGCTGATATGTACCTTGCCAGATGAGTCTATCGCTATGGAAGTGTATGCCCCTACACTTCCTGTGCTGTCCACTGTTGTTGTCACCCATGACCCTGAGGCATTTGTCGCATACTTGAGGTTTGTATTACTGAGATCATAATAGCTGATATGCATTTTGCCCGATGAGTCTATCGCTATGGATGTGAACCGGCCTACATCTCCTGTGCTGTCCACTGTAGTTATTACCCATGAGCCTGAGGCATTTGTCGCATACTTGAGGTCTGCATTAGTAGCATCATAATAGCTGATATGCACTTTGTTCAATGAGTCTATTGCTATGGAGGTGGAGGAACCTACATCTCCTGTGCTGTCCACTGTAGTTATTACCCATAAGCCAGATGCATTTGTCGCATACTTGAGGTCTGCATTAGTAGCATCACGATAGCTGATATGCATCTTGCCCAATGAGTCTATCGCTATGGAGGTATCGATGCCTACTAACCCGGCGCTGTCCACGGTTTCAATTCTCCATGCGGCATTCGGGTCACTATCATTATTGTCAGTGTTGTTCAGCACATAGCCTGCAGGCTGAGCGCACTGCTGTAATGAGACAGCCGGGTTCCCGTAACCGTCACCATCGCTGTCCTGATACCATAATGTAGCGGGATTAAGTGAAGGGTTTGCATCATCACAGTCACCTTGGCTCTCTGTGTACCCGTCACCATCGTCATCCACATCAGGATCAGCCGTAAAGGCATAAACGATCTCACCATCGTTCCCTCCTCCGGTGATTGCGTATAAAACGACCTGTATATTATGCCCGACAGGGGTGGTAATAACTGAAGAGCCCGGAGTGGCTGAGGCTGAATCCAGGGTCTGTGAAAAAAGCGTAGTTGCATTGGTCAGGTCGGTCACAGTCAGGGTTGTATATGGATGATAGTCAACATTGGAGATAAAGCCATAGAGTTCATAATCAAATTTTAAAACAGGCAGGCTTGCGGTATATGTGCCTGTATAGCGGCTCTCTACAATACTGTCATAAGTAGCATCGTCAGCAGGAACATATGAATAGTAGGAAGATACATAAAGAAATGTAGCATCCGCGATACTCATTCCATACGCATTTGAGATCTCTACCGGAGGAGTAGGGCTGCTCGTTTGTTGAGTGCTTGCGTGGTAAAGGTCTACCTTTCCCCAATAAGTTGTCGAGTCCCACGAAATAGCCGCGGCATCAGCTATACCGGCAGATAAAAGAAGAGCCAATAGACAAAACAGAATACTTACTCTTCCAACTTGCTTAATTATTAGCTCGTTAAAAAGGGTTGATGCGAGGAGTGCAGTTCTTTTCAAGGTATCCTCCGAGATAGATAATTATTTATAACTCTGATTAAGTTAAACCGGTCACCGCTATTATTGTGTGGCTATATTTACTAAAACAATAACGATATTAAGCTGATTTGTCAATGTAATTTTTGTACAACAATGTGCTTATATATGCAAGTAGTATTTTATTTCTTACAGATGAATGTTTTTTGTCACCCTCCACTCAAGGGGCGAGGGAATTAAGTGCATGTTAATATAGGAAATGACAGGCGACGAGTATAATTCATTTTTCAGATCATCTCTCAAGAACACCCTTGAAAAATTTTACAGGGACTTTGACTTCCAAGAACGGTTGAAGCATGACCCGATCGAGTTCCCGCACCGCTACTCAACCCCTGAGGATATCGAGATAGCTGCTTTTATCGCCTCGTCTTTTGCCTACGGCAAGGTGGGGCTATTCAAGCCTGTGATCGAAAAGATACTCCAGCCTGGCGGAAAGCGCCCGGCATCTTTTATTCTCAACTTTAACCTTAAGAAAGATAAAAAATATCTGAATGGTATCAAATACAGGTTCAGCACTGAGGATGATGTTCTCTGCTATGTATATATGCTGAGCAACGCTCTCAAAGAATGGGGGTCATTGAAGGAACTTTTTACTAACCATTACAGCCCTGAGCATGAGGATATTAAAGAAGCATTAACAGCTTTTGCGGGTTATTTCCTCAGCCTCGATACATCAAAAATATATGGAGAAAATATCAAACCGCTTGGAGTGACGCATCTCTTCCCGTCGCCTGATAAAGGGAGCGCATGCAAGAGGTTGAACCTTTTCCTGAGATGGATGGTAAGGACAAAGGATATCGACTTCGGCATTTGGGACAAAGTACCGGCTTCAAAACTCATCATACCTCTGGACACTCACATAGCGAGGATATCAAGGTGCCTCGGCCTCACAGCGAGGGCGGCCTCAGACTGGAAGACTGCCAAAGAGATAACAGAATCTCTGAAACGGTTTGATCCTAACGACCCGATAAAGTATGACTTTGCCCTCTGCCACCATGGGATTTCCGGACTCTGCAAAGGTAAGAAGCATAAAGGGATATGCTCTTCCTGCACGCTCTTTTCCACTTGAGATTGCCCCCTGTCCTTCATTTGCCAAAATAGAGATTGTGACATATGATTTATCTCATAGCATAACTTATCTCAAAGTATCACAATAAGGCATGAAGAGAATCCATATATCGAGGAGGCTAAAATGAAAACACCGGTTATTGATTACGATCTTTGTATCGGCTGCGGCACATGTGTTGAGGTTTGCCCGGAGGTCTTTGAACTCAAGGGCGATGAAAAGGCGTATGTAAAAGCTCCCGAGAAGTGCGGTACATGCAACTGCGAGGATGCCGCGAATATGTGCCCTGTTGAGGCGATAACATTTGAGTAAGGTTAAAGGAGACAGGCCATGAAGACTTATGACTTAAAGGATCTGATCACATTCAAAAAGGACAAGCTGACAAGGGAGATGCTCTTTGATTCCCCTGAGATGAGGGTCGCGCTGATGTGCCTTGAGCCCGGTCAGAAACTTACGCCTCACAAGGCTCCGATGAGGCTGCTTATGTATGTTGTGCAAGGGAAGGGCACCTTCACAGTCGGCACGGAGAAGTTCGAGGCTGACGAGAAGACATGCATCCCGTGCGACCCGATGGTTGAGCATGGCTTTGATGCTGACAAAGGGGAGAAGCTTGTTGTGATGGCGGTTGTCACGCCGGTTGATAGTGAGTAAGAACAAAAGAACTCCCGGTTTTTGCGCAACAGATTAACAGTACAGCAGCAACCCCTCTGTGTCTCCCCTTGTAAAAGGGAGAACATCGCCCCGCCATCTAATTGAAAATGAATTTCAATTTCCTTGACATTGCCCTTTCTGCCGTGGTATAAAAATACATCTGAAGTATTTAGTCGTCACTTTAAATAAAACCGGGTTAATTTAATTATGGACAAAGAGAAGCTTGCTGAAAAGAAGGAACGACTGAGCGAATTCATAAAGACCGAGGGGCTGAAGTCTACTCGCCAACGGGACGTCATAACTGCGGAGTTTCTGAAGACCGACGGGCATGTTACTGCTGAAGAGCTTTATAGAAAGATAATCAAAAAGCATAAGAACATCGGCTTTACGACCGTCTACAGAACTCTCAAACTACTCGCCAAGTCAGGGCTTGCGGCAGAGCAGGTATTTGCCGACAACCTCACAAGATACGAGTCTCTCTCAGGGGAAGAGCATCATGACCACCTGATATGCTTGACCTGCGGCTCGATAACGGAATTCCAAGATACCCGGCTGGAGAATATGCAGATTAAGATAGCTGACGATCTCGGCTTTCAGATCTTAAATCACAAGATGGAGTTTTACGGCTACTGCTCTAACTGCAGGAAATAACAGCCTAAAGAGATTAATTATGCACGACCACTGTCATACAAATAAAGATACAAAAAGCGACTGCCCGAGGATATTTCTTGTAGGCAACCCGAATGTGGGAAAGAGCGCGATATTCGGCCTGGTTACAGGCAGGTATGTCACTGTCTCGAATTATCCCGGCACGACCGTTGAGGTGACAAAGGGCGAGGCGGTCATTAATAAGGAGAAGTTCCAGATCATTGACACCCCCGGCGTAAACAGCCTGGTGCCGATGAGCGAGGATGAGAAGGTCACAAGGGACATTCTGCTTGAGGAAGCGGCAACCTCGGTGATCCAGGTTGTTGATACAAAGAATATCCGCAGGGGTCTCTCACTCACGCTGCAGCTTATCGAGATGGGCCTGCCGCTTGTCATCGCCCTGAATATGAGGGACGAATCATCAAGTAGGGGGATAGATGTCAGGGAGGATCTGCTCAAGGAAAGGCTCGGGCTCAAGGTCGTCTCGACCATTGCGGTACAGAGGAAGGGGATAGCATCTTTAAAAAAGGCTGCCCTTGAGCCGGATGTCTCGCATTACAGGTTTTCGTATGACGCAACTATTGAGGAGTATATCTCAAAGATAGAGGCTCTTTTGCCTGAGTCGAACATATCGAGGCGTTCAATTGCGCTGATGATATTGTCCGGGGACAGGACCTTAAAGACCTGGCTCTTTGATAATCTCTCCGAAGATAAGATAAACAGTCTGGAAGAATTACGGGATGAGGCATCTCAAAAGTATCCGCAGCAGCTGAGCTTCATTATCAGCAGCCAGAGGCTTGAGAAGGTAAATGCGATAACAGATGAGGTGGTAATAAGGACCCAGCCGGACAGGAAAGGGCTGGCTCAATATATAGGCAATATAACAACGCATCCTGTATTGGGGATACCTTTTCTCCTGTTTGTGATGTTTCTCATGTATGAGTTTGTCGGTGTCTTTGGCGCAGGCGTACTTGTTGACTGGTTTGAGGATGTGCTCTTCGGGAAATACCTGAACCCGTGGGCATTGAAGATCATCATGGCGGTTATCCCGTTTACTTTTATACAGGAGCTTCTTATCGGGCCATACGGCATCATCACAATGGCACTCACTTACGCTATCGCGATAATACTTCCGATAACCGCGACATTTTTTCTGGCTTTTTCAATTATGGAGGATTCAGGCTATCTCCCTCGGCTTGCGGCTATGCTGAACAAGGTCTTCAGGCTGATGGGGCTTAACGGGAAGGCTGTGCTGCCGATGGTATTAGGGCTTGGATGCGATACAATGGCGACGCTTACAACAAGGATTCTGGACACGCCCAAGGAGAGGCTCATTGTCATAATATTACTTGCGCTTGGAGTGCCGTGTTCTGCCCAGCTCGGCGTCGTTCTCGGCATGTTCGGCAACCTGCCTGTCATGGCATTTGTTATCTGGGCTTCTGTCCTTATCCTGACGATATTTTTTGTCGGTTTCCTCTCTGCTAAACTGATACCCGGGGAGAGGGCAGATTTTATACTTGAGCTTCCGCCTATAAGAAAGCCTCAGCTTTCAAATGTACTGATAAAGACGCTCTGGCGCATCGAATGGTATCTGAAGGAGGCTGTCCCGCTCTTTATATTGGGAACATTAATACTCTTTACAGCTGATAAACTGAAGATCATTCCTGCACTGCAGAGGATGGCATCTCCCCTGATAGTCACAGTTTTAGGCCTGCCGGCTGAGGCGACAGAGTCATTCATCATGGGTTTTCTAAGGCGCGACTATGGCGCGGCAGGGCTCTTCAGGCTCCAGAAGCAGGGGCTCTTAAATGCCGAGCAGGTCGTTGTGAGCCTCGTGACCATAACACTTTTCATCCCGTGTATCGCCAACTTCTTCATGATAATAAAGGAGAGGGGTGTTAAGACAGGAATGGTAATCGCTCTCTTCATCTTTCCGTTTGCAATATTAGTTGGCGGTATCCTTCACAGGGTGCTTATGTGGCTGAATGTTTTTGGATAAGAGATGAAAAAGCTGATTCAGAAGAACAGGCAAGCCGCTATATTATTCTGGTTTTTGACCCTGAGCTATATGTCGCTCATCTTTTTTCTCTCATCTATCGCATATCCGGATATTGTGCCGCTTCCGAAAAACTCTGATAAGGTAATCCATTTTTTTGAGTATGCCGTTCTTTCAGTTCTTTTCTTTCTTTCTTTTAAAAAAAGTGGGGTCATAAGGAACATTTTATGGCTTTCAATAGTTCTAGCGACTTTTTATGGCATTACCGATGAATATCACCAAAGTTATGTGCCGGGAAGATATTCAAGTATCGGTGATGTGGTTGCCGATTTTATCGGGTCTGCGGCAGGCGCCCTGTCGCTTAAACTGATCTTAAAGGGTTAACCCGCTTCTGCGTAATGATACTATTACTCGAAAATCCATAAAGTTTTCTTATAAGATAATCGTTACATTGACAAATGCTATTTATTATAGATAAAATCTCTTGTTTTTAATTCTCGCCTTAAGGAGGTTTTCATATGAAGCTGGCTGTATTTGTGAGTGATTACAGACTCACGGTTGATACCTTAGACAGGTTGACCGCAGACAAACTCGGCATCATTCTCGTCGGCAACGGCGTTTATCATGCCAGCATCAAGGAAAAAGGCAAGGCTTCTTCTTTGCTTGACAAGTCCGCTGAGTTTTATGCCCTTTCAGAGGATCTTGAGACAAGAGGCCTTGGCAGCAAGGATATCGCAGACAATGTAAAGGTCGTTAACTACGCCGGCGTGGTAGACCTTATCTTCAATGATTATGAAAAGTTAGCCTGGTTATAGGAGGATAATAGATATGGGAAAACTTACTATAGGATGTTTTTCATCACTGGTTGGTTCGATGAACCTTGATTTCACTGTCAAGCTTGCTGGCGCAGCGCTTGAAAAGGGGCATAAGGTCGATCTCTGGCTTTCAGGCAACGCCACAATGATGTCAATTGACAAGCAGCGCGCATTCAAGGACTACTCTTCTCTGGAAAAACCCCTTAAAGAACTTATGGCAAAGGGCCTTAAGGTCACTGCATGTGAAGCATGTGCCGAGGCAAGGGGTTATCATAAGGACAATACGCTTGAAGGCGTTGATAGAAAAAGTATGGACTGGTATCTTGCGAGCACATTTGATGCTGACAAGGTACTGCATATAGGAGGTGAGTAATTATGGCGACTACTAAACTTGGATTTGTTGTTCAGAGGCCTCCTTACAGGAGCGAGAATCCGAAGCTTGCGCTTACACATGCAATAGCAAGCCAGTCAGTTGAAGTATATCTTGAGGATGGCGACATCGTCACCTGCGACATCGCCTTTGTCGGCGACGGAGTTTTAAACTGCTTAAAAGACCAGAAGGCTGCTGACCATTACGGCCTGACCAGCACTGAGACTCAGGTGAAGATGGCGCTTTTACTTGATATCAATGTGCTTATCTGCAAGGAGGACCTTGACAGGTTCGGCCTTTCCGAGGATGATATAGTAATTGACGCAGAGGAGTTTGGGGCTGATATCGAGGCCAAGGTAGTTCCTTATGCAGAGATAGCAGCAATGATGGAAGAATCTAAACATCTGCTTTTCTTTTAAAGCTTAAAAATAGGAGGCAATAATGGCTGATTTAAAATCACAGACACCAACTCAGACACTCGATGTTCTTGGAAGAGTCTGTCCTTTTCCGCTTGTTCTGACCAAGAAGACAATCGAGAAGGCAGAAGCCGGCACGCTGCTCAAGGTTCTTTGCGATGCTCCGGCATCTGCTGAAGACACAATACCAAAGTATTGTGAGAAGAACAATTATCCTTATGAACTCATCAAGATCGAGGACAAAGGCTACTGGGAGATCTACATAAAGAAATCCTGACAACTGATTGCTTTAAATAAAAAAAGCGTCCCCCCGATGTATCGGGGGGACGCTTTTTTTATTGGTTGTAAAATGGGTTACATCTCTACTACTGTGATAGCTCCGTTGGGGCATCCCTCAACACATGTCAGACAGAATACGCACTCATCAACGTTAACCGGCTCAGACTTGCCGTTCTGCATCTCAAATACCTCTGAAGGACAGAGATTAGCACACTCTTCACAACCATCACATTTTTCTTTATCAACAGTTACTACATACATGAGATCCTCCTTAAGGAAATGATATTGAAATTGGGTTAAATTATAACCCATCACTCAGCGGAATTTCAATAAGCATAAATCAATGCCGGATTCTTACTTTCTTTTGTCTTTTATGTAAGTAACCTTATGGCCTTCTTTCCCGATGGTGCGGACATCTATATCAAACAGCTGTGTGGCGTCGATTAATTCGCCCAACTTGGCATAACCATAATTTCTTGAATCAAATTCAGGCGCCTGGTTTACGATCTTGTTCCCGACTGTTGCAAGGTTAGCCCATCCTGAATCATCGGCAGCTGATTCAACAGCTCCTCTAAAGAGGTTTGCAAGGCGTGTATCTCTCTTCAGCTCGGTTGTGTTTTTTGGCGTCATCTTTTTGCTCGGCTCGCTTGCAGTTGTTAATATTTCAGTGTAAATGAACTTGTCGCATGCCGAGACAAAGGCCTGGGGGGTCTTCTTCTCGCCGAACCCGTACACAAGCAAACCGGCTTCCCTGACCCTTGATGCAAGCCTGGTGAAATCACTGTCGCTTGATACGATACAGAATCCGTCAAACCTGTTTGAATAGAGCAGGTCCATCGCGTCTATGACCATCGCCATGTCGGTTGCGTTCTTGCCCTTTGTATAACTGAACTGCTGTATCGGCTGAATGGCGTGTGTAAGAAGCACCTCTTTCCAGTTCTTGAGAAGCGGCTTGGTCCAGTCGCCGTATATGCGTTTCACGCTCGCGACCCCGTGCTTTGATACCTCTGCGAGAAGCCCCTCGATAATGGACGCCTGAGCATTGTCTGCATCAATAAGGACTGTTAACCGTTTTTCAGTATTGTTTGATGATGACATAAATATCTCCTGTAAAAATGAGTTTAGTTATTTTTTATGAGTCTTAAATGAGCGCTCAAACAGCTCATCAATGGCCTGCATGCTTTCGTCAGTCAGATTCCGTGTGCCTGTGACTGATATCGTTTTGTGAGATATAACAGGTTCATCAGTGACCCACTCATTATGTACCCAGGAGACCCACTCTTTCCTCTCCTGCTCAAAAAGATGCACAGGCCTGTTGAACAACCTCCCCAGTTCAACACCCCATCCTGTCCCGCCCTTGACCGTTCCGTTGGACAAGAGCCAGCCGACAGCAAAGACCTGATAACCGCTGTTGATGATATGGAAGACCGTCTGGAATATCTTTTGCATATTTGGCGTCTGAGCAAATGAGCGCTCCATGCGTTTGTTAATGATATCCTGGCTAACACCGCCGCGCAGAAGTTCCTCGTCAGTTAATATCCTCAGCCCCTTTTCCCGGCTGATCTCATGCCCTTCAAAATTAAATGTGACTTCCTTTATGCCCCACTTTTCCGCAGCTATTCCGAAGTACTCCTCAGTTCCCTTATGGCCGCCTGAATACATGGTGATCTTTTTAGGTTCCAGCATGACTCCTCCTGTTGATCTGTTAATTATAAATTATAGAATACAGGAAAAAACTCTTTATGTGTAGGGGGATAACATCCGGCTGGCGGTGTATTGTGCAGGTCAGGAAGCGTGTGTGGCGAACCAGATCGTGTAATGCGCTCCACCTCGTGTGCCGCGCGCGCGTACGCTGACTTCTTCTACCTTGAATCCAGCCTGTTTAAGACGCCGGACAAAGGCGTTGTCAGAACTGGAAGACCATACAGCCAGTACGCCTTCAGGCCGAAGTGCCGCCTTTGCCGCCTTCAGTCCTTCCGGTGTATAAAGCCAGTCATTGCGTTTACGGGTCAGGCCCTCAGGCCCGTTATCCACATCCAGCATAATGGCATCATATGCCAGCTTCTCAGAACGGAGAATTTCAGCAACATCTATCTCCCTCACAGTGACGCGCCTGTCATCAAGGGGATGGCCTGCAAGATGCGCGAGAGGGCCTCTGTTCCACTGCACCACAGTAGGCACCAGTTCTGCCACTACTATCTTTGCATCAGCTCTGAGCCGTTTCAGCGCAGCAGCCACAGTGTATCCCATGCCCAGTCCTCCGATCAATAACCTTGGGCTGGGATGTTTGGCGACCTTTGCGCTTGTCATTTCACCGAGCGCATCCTCAGATCCATAGACCCTGCTGTTCATGAGCTCGCAATTACCCACCCTGATAGAGAACTCATCGCCCCGCTTGTAAAGGCGCATTTCATCGCTGTTTCCGGGGATTTTCGCGCTGTCTATAAATTCCCAAGGGATCATTTAGCACTGCCTTTATTTACCAGCTTTATGCCGTCATTCTCAATAGTAATAAGTTTCTTCTTGTAAATGGCGCCTATCGCTTTTTTGTAAGTCTTCTTGCTTATGCCGAACAATTTATAAATAATTTCCGGAGAGCTTTTATCTGTGACCGGAATGAATCCTCCCTGTTCTTTCAGCGCGGTAATGATCGTCTCTGATATATCATCGACCTTTTCATATCCCGGTTTCTGCAGGCAGAGGTCAATTTTTTTATCATCCCTTATCTTCTTGATAAACCCTTTTATCTTCTGTCCTTTATTTAATGGCTGGAATATCTCGTTATCATAAAGCACACCCCAGTATGAATTGTTAATAATGGCCTTCCAGCCAAGGTCGGTCTGTTCGCATATCAATAAGTCCACTTCCTGCCCCGGCTTCAAGTCGCCAGGTTCGTTGTTGAGAAATTTGTCGAGTTTAGAGGATGCTGCCAAACGGTTGCTGTTGAGGTCGAGATAGATCCTGACCACATACGATTCTCCCTCTTTCATGACCGGCCTCTGTTCACTATAAGGCACCAGCAGGTCTTTTGGCAGGCCCCAGTCAAGAAATGCGCCTGCAGAATTGACAGCAACAACCTTTAGCAGCGCAAAGTCATTGACCATGGCAAAAGGCTTTTCAGTAGTTGCGATAATACGGTCTTCAGAATCAAGGTATATGAAGACCTCCAGCATATCGTCAACCTTACAGTCTTCAGGCACATACCTGAGCGGCAGCAGTATCTCGCCTAACTCCCCGCCGTCAAGATAAAGCCCAAAACCAACTTCTTTGACTACCCTCAGTTCATTTAATCTTCCTATTTCAGCCATATATAACTTATCCTATTCCTTATGTTTTTCATTTGATCTCATTCTGTAGATCCAATTCAGATAAAGGTCTTCAACCTTCTCCCTGGCCCACTGGGTCTTTCTCAGAAATTTCAGGCTCGACTTTATGCTCGGGTCATTATTAAAACACCTGATATCAATGAGCTTCCCCATTTTATCCCATCCGTAATGCTCAACAAGACGGGTGAGGATCATCTCCAGGGTGATGCCGTGAAGGGGGTTGTTTGGTTGTTGGTCTGTCATTTCTCAGCCTGATGGATCGATTATTTCCAAGTTATAGGATACAGGAAAAAGCTCTTTAATTGTAGATGGCGGTTGATCGCGGACTTTCTTTAATGACTTTTTCTGAACTTCAGCCGACAGAGATGGAGGAATCTTCCATAAGGTTGTTCGAGCCGGGATAGTAGCATGTCAGAACAGAATCCATTCTCGCTTCGCCCTGTGATATCGCAAGGCATTTTCTATAGACTTCGGCATCTATCAATTCCTTCAGCGGCTGCTCCACACTTCTGAATTCCTTGAATGCGCCCCGAAGTTTCTTGTCCCAGTTCTTGTGATAATAAATTGGATCATCAGGATTGACGCGCTTCCGCCGGCTCCATTTTTCCGGCAGGCAATCGAATGGCTCGGTTACATTGAGATAACCGTAATCATCGGTCAGTTCTTCACCTACGTGAATGTCTCTGACCGCAAGCTCAAACTCATACGCGGTAGTTATGCAATTGGATCTGAAGCTGTGGTTTACATACCTTCCGTTATCCCAGCATAAAATAAAGTTGCCGCATTTATCTCGGAATGTGTATTTTGAGATGATACTTTTATATATATCATCCATATCATTTAGTTCTAACGGGGTGAAGATGTGGTCCAGTTTATCCAGGCTCCAGGTTATGGTTCCTTTTGGAATGAATTTTGTGGCAACTACTCCGTAGCCAATCTCGTGATTAATAAATTTAAGCTCAGTATCGGGATGTATCATGCAGGAAACTCCTTAATTTACTGTCAAGTGAAATATCATAAAATATCAGATATAAAAAAGTCACTCTGGCGGGATAACAACCCCTGTTACCCCGGTTCCAACCTCTCCCATGCTGCCGGCGCTCTTGCCTCTTGCCGCACAGGCGCACTCAGAGGGCTGCTTCAGAAGCCCGAATATATATCCCCGCGTGTTCAGCACTTTACAGACCTCTCCTTCATTACAAGCTCCTACGCAGACATCAGGCAATACAAAACGCTCCTCTGTATAACAGCCTTCGCCTGAATGCTGCCGCGATTTGTAGATATTGATTGCTAATATTATTACCACAACCAAACTAAGAATAAAAATGAACAATCGTTTCATGATATGAGCCTCTCTAGTTAAATCGGATTTTTATTAAAATATCTTTTAAAGAGTAAAATGTCAATAAAAAAAGGCGGCCCCCCGATACATCGGGGGGCCGCCTTCCGGTTTATACGGTGATCTCTTATTTAGGCGGCCCTGCTGTCCCTAACTCTTCTCTGACAGAGATAGCTACTTTATAGAGAACAGTAAGAACAAGGAAACCTAATGCCCATACGCCGAGTGTGATGGTTGTCTCGGTCAATGTAGGCCAGTATTCTGTAACAGTATCAAACGGTGTCGGCACGAAACCGCCGATCACAAGCCCGAAGCCTTTGTCTATCCACAAAGAGATGAATATCGCGATACATGCCCACAACAGTACCGTCTCATTGCCCCTCATCTTAGGCGGAACGATGAGGATGAGTGACAGAAGGGCAAGGATCGTGGAGGTCCACATCAGAGGGACGAGGTTGCCATGCGCGTACAGGAACTCGAACGCGTGCATATGGCTTGGGATGTTGCTGTAGAAAGCTGTAAAGAACTCAAGGCCGATGAGAAAGACATTAGCGCACATGGCATATGCAACGATCTTTGCTACAGCCTGTATCGGCTCTTTGCCTGCGTCGAACTTTGTGTGCTTTCTCAGGATAAGCGCAAGGAGGATAAGCAGCGCCGGCCCGCCTGCGAATGCTGAAGCAAGGAATCTGACGGCGAGTATCGCAGTCAGCCAGAAATGCCTGCCCGGAAGACCCGCATACAGGAACGCGGTTACAGTATGAATACTGACTGCCCACGGTATCGAAAGATATATCAGCGGCTTTGACCATGCCGGAGGAGGTACGCCCTTCTTTTCAGCATGAAGCGTGGCCCATCCTATGACCAGATTAAGCATCAGATAACCGTTCAGTACCATAGCATCCCAGAAGAGTATCGAGTTGGGGGTAGGGTAGAGTAGGACATTCATTATCCTCATGGGCTGCCCCATGTCAACAAATATGAATGTCATGCACATTGTTACGGACGCGATAGCCAGAAACTCACCGAGGATGACTATCCTTCCGAATTTTTTAAAGTTGTGGAGATAATAAGGGATGACAAGCATAACGGCTGATGCGGCGACTCCGACCAGGAATGTGAACTGGGAGATATAAAAACCCCAGGAGACGTCCCTGCTCATGCCTGTAACGCCAAGGCCGTTATTGAACTGATGGAGGTAGGCAAGTGAACCTGCTCCGATGAAGCCGAGCAGTATGATCACCAGTGTCCAGTATCCTTTGCTTCCTTTAAGCGCTCTATCCAGCATTTTCACCACCTCCGATCACGTAAAACACACTGGGCTGCGTACCAACTGCCGGTTTACGTATTAATGTATAGTGTGTGCTCAGTATTTTCCTGACCTTTGAGTTAGGGTCTGCAAGGTTGCCGAATACCATGGCGCCGTTTGACGCTTCAACACATGCCGGTTCAAGCCCTCTTGCGATTCTCTCAACGCATAAGGTGCACTTCTCAACGACTCCCATCGTCCTTGTCGGATAGTCGGGATTGACTTTATTCATATCAAGGTATTTCCTCGGGTCTACCCAGTTAAAACTCCTTGAGCCGTACGGACATGCTGCCATGCAGAATCTGCAGCCGATACAGCGGTGAGGGTCCTGGGTCACAATGCCGTCAGGCCTCTTGAATGTGGCCTTTGTCGGGCATACCCTGACACAAGGCGGTTTTGCGCAGTGGTTGCAGAGCAGCAGGAACGGCTTCTCTTTCATCTCCGTAGGAATGAATTCGTTAGTCTGGTCAGGGAATGTGTGTTCATAGGTGTCTGTCCATATCCACTTGACCTCATGCTTCGTGTTGGGGATGTTCGGAACATTATGTATGCTGTGGCATGCGTCAGTAATTCTCTTGTAATCCTCATCCGTCCTGATCTTCCCGACATCTATGACCAGGGCCAGCCTCACCCCTGATTCAGGAAGAGAACTTTCTTCTGATGCATGAGCTTTTCCCTTTATCAGGCTGTCTGCCGCTGACAATCCCATGCCTATTCCGGAAAGCCCGGCTATCTTTAAGAACTTTCTTCTATCAATGCTCATCTCTGGCCCTCCTCTTTAAAAAAGTGGCAGTCCCAACAGTAGGGTTTCACGCCGGCGTAACTATGACATTCATCACAGAACTTGCTTTTGTTCGAGTGGCACTGCATGCAGCCGTTCTGCAGGCTCTTTTCAAATACCCTGCCGCCCACGGTTATGACATCCCGCTTGCCTTCTCTGACAACCTCGTCTCTCCATTGGTCAAGCACCTTCATATGTTCCTTCTTCATGTACTCGGCAGATTCGACACATTCTTTCCTGTCAAGCTGGTTTATGACAGGGGTGTCAATGCTCGGCTTCGGCATTACGGCCGACTTCCCAAAGTTAGAGTATAAGGGGAAGGTCGCTATTGCCAAAAAGATTATGAGCCCTATTATTATCTTGCTTCCGTTATACATTACGCAGTCTCCTCCTTTCCCTCTTCAGTTTCCGGGTCTTCTTCTACATTGGGAAGGTCTTCAAGTCTCAGGTCCTGGGTACGCTTCTTCTCTCCTGTCATGATAAGGGCGTTGGCCATGAGTTCGTGCACGCCGCAGACACTCACACCGCCTACCCAGTAATCCATAAGCGGAGGAAGCACAGCCCGGTCTATTGCGCAGATGTTAGCGAGCATGTTCACGCCGAACTTCTCCTTGACCTTCTTGACCGCGTTTGCCCTTGGGAATCCGCCCCTCATCCTTATCTCCATATTCTCACCTGCGTTAAGGCCTGAGCCGCTGCCGCAGCAGAAGGTCTTCTCCCTTATCGCGTCGTCAGCCATCTCCTGGAAGTTGTTGCAGACGGTATTGATGATGTATCTGGGTTCTTCAAATATGCCCATGCCCCTTGCAGTATTGCATGAGTCATGGAATGTGACGTTAAGGTGGTCGTTGCGGCTTGGGTCAAACTTCAGCTTTCCGTGCTTGATGAGGTCTGCTGTAAATTCAGTTATATGCACCATCTTGGTGCTCTTTGCATTCTCAAACCTTGTCCCTGTGATAGGAGAGACCGGCTCCTGCATGAAATCAGCAGGTCCGTTCCATGTATCCATGTACTGGTTCAAAACCCTCCACATATGGCCGCACTCACCGCCGAGTATCCATTTGACACCCAGCCTCTTTGCCTCGGCATATATCTTATAGTTGAGCCTCTTTGCCATATCCATTGAAGTAAAGAAGCCGAAGTTGCCGCCCTCTGAAGCGTATGTGCTCCAGGTGTAATCAAGTCCCAGTTCGTGAAACAGCATCAGGTAGCCCATGGCTGTGTAGGTGCCGGGGTCTCCAAAGAGGTCGCCTGATGGAGTCACAAAGAGTATCTCAGCGCCTTTTCTGTTAAAGGTCGGCTCGATCCGGATGCCTGTTATGTCTTCGATATCGTCTAACAGATATTCAAGATTGCTTGTGATAGTGTGCGGCTCAAGCCCGAGGTGATTGCCCTTTTTGTAGCAGTTGGCAACAGGGCCGGCTATCCAGTCGGTGTTGAGGCCGAGGAGGTTGAATATCTCCCTGACGATCATGGTTATCTCTGCCTGGTCTATGCCGTAAGGGCAGAAGACAGAACAGCGGCGGCATTCGGTGCACTGGTAGTAGTAGTACCAGAGTTCTTTAAGCACATCTATTGTCAGCTCTCTTGCACCGGCATTCTTGCCTAATATCTTTCCAGCAGCTGTGAAGTACTTTCTGTATACTGACCTCAGGAGTTCTGCCCTGAGTACAGGCATGTTCTTGGGGTCGCCTGTGCCTATGTAGAAGTGGCACTTATCTGCGCATGCGCCGCATCTTACGCAGATGTCCATGAAGAGCTGGAACGAGCGGTATTTTTTCAGCCTCTCGCCCATTGCTTCAATAAATATCTCTTTCCAGTTCTCAGGGAGCTTCCAGTCTTCATCAGCAGGTGCCCACTCCCTGGCGTTTGGAAATCCTACCGTTTCAAGGTACGATGGCCTTGCCCCGTGGCAGAAGGTGCCCTCTGCGAAATTAACCGGGGTCTCTGTCCAGCCTGTTTTAGGCGGATTGTAATCTATACTGGATATTAATTCTTCAGGTTTTGGTGTTCCTTTTGCCATAGTATTACTCCTTTTCTACCGGAATTCCGGCGCCTTTCATCTTCTCCCTGAATTCATCTTCATAAGCAGCATATGTATGAACCTTGACCTCAGGGTTCCACGGATTAACATGTCTCCTGATACGGCTGTCATTGGCAAGGTTTCTTGTGGGACTGAGGAATATACCTCCCATATGCATCAGCTTGCTGAACGGGAAGTAAATAAGAAGTGTGCATATAAGGAAGAGATGGATGAAGAATATGACCCCGATCCCCTCAGGCACGCTCATCTGAAGGCTTACAAGTGAAATGGTAAATTGTTTTACCTGAATAATGTCGACCTTTGCGACATATCTCATTAATATCCCGGACAGCGCTATGCCGATTATCAGGAAGAGCGGAAAGTAGTCAGCCGGGAGAGATATGTAGCGGACCTGCGGATTACTAACCCTTCTGAAAAAGAGATATCCTGCAGCCAGAAGAAGAACGCCGCCTGAGAGCAGGAAATGCGGTGCGGTTATCTGGAGAAACCCGTCAAGCGAGTCGATGATGTTTATCAAAGCCGGCACAGGTTCCATGAAAAACCTGAGATGCCTTACCACAACTACAGCAAATGAATAATGGAACGCGAGACCTGCAAGCCATAACCACTTGTCAGACCCGTATGAGATGTTGCCGTCCTGAAGTCCTGTCTTAAGGTTTCTGAAGAGTGACCTGAAACAGAAGACCTCTAATATCATCCTTGATACAACGCCTGATGTGCAGGATGGGTTGTCCAGCTTGCTGTAATTGATCCACGGCAGGGACATTTGCTGGCCGCATGTCGTAGGGATGTGGAACGGCACAGGTGAACGCCCCCATTTGACAACCTTCATCAGGAAGCCGACTACGAAGGCTGTGAATGCCGCATAGGGAATTATGATACCGAAGAGCATGTGCAGATTGGCGACCGCTACTCCCAAATAGGCGATCAGGGCAATCATTATGACCATGAAGAAGGAAAAAAAGATTCCCATTTATTTACCTCCTTTTAAATTTTTTTAAGTGAGTTTCAAAAACTCAATATAAATTTTAATTAAAAAAGCGTATATCAGCTGCCAGGTCTCTTTTCCCGGACCGTAGTTGCCCGATTGGCGCTCTGGATCAGCCTGTAGGTCATGTCCTTGACCTCTTTGGTTCTTATATTGAAAAGCTTTTCACGGCATTCCATGTATATATCGAATGAGAGATAGGTGAACATGTCTATTTTTGATTCAATCTCCAGCAGTTTCTCAAATAGCTGATGTTTGCGGATATCATCAGACAACTCATCTCTTATGGTCTTCTTGAGGATGGCTGTGAAACTCACCGCCTGCGAAGGTGTGATATCCTGTACAGCCCTTAATCTTATGATGCTGTCAAGGAAAGGGGCTGTCTTCTCAATGTCTGAATCATTTATTATCCCGTCAAAAATTCCTTCCATCCCCTCTATGATCATGCTCTTTGCAGGGTGATTGAACTGTTTTTTGAGGTTCTTTAAGAATGGTGAGGTCTCTAAGGCGGATGTCTCTGATATATCGATAATTGAATCAAACCACTTTTTGATTATCTGTGGTCTCTTTTCTATTAAAAGGTCTTTGATCTTCATTTAAAAAAGATGCAGGTGTAAGGGTATAATTTAAAGGGTTGGTGCCCTTAACTTTTTAAATCAAGGATACCAACCCTTTAGAATCTTTATCAGAATTAGGTTTATACGCAGCCGGTTGGTTTCGGAAGTCCGGCGTATCTGCATGCCTGCTTGGCAGGGCCGGCAGGGTAAAGCTCGTAAAGATATTTGGTGTTGCCCTTTTCCTTGCCGTATGTCTTTGCAAGTTCTTTTGTAAGGATCTTGATCATAGGTGCAATCTGGAACTTCTCAAAATACTCTCTGAGGAACCTGATGACTTCCCAGTGAGCCTCTGTGAGTTCAAGGCCGTCTTCCTTTGCCATATTGGTGGCAACGCCTTCCTGCCACTCCTGCCAGTCTATCAAGTATCCATCATCATCAACCTCAAAAGATTTTCCGTCAAAGTCTAAAGTTGCCATTAAGTCGTCTCCTTTTATTTGAGTTTATTGCTGGTTTAAATTTTCTCTCGGTCTGATTAAGAAAGACCAGCTATATATTATAAATAAACAAGTTAATGAATATAATAGAAAGCCCTCGGTTTGGTCAAATAAGAAAAATTTATAAACTATTTATCCCTATTAATAAGTTGTTTAATTAGAGCATTAACGCTAACTATCAGAAATTATTAATAAAAAACGCGTTAACTCTTTATGGTGTCTCACGGATTTAGGGCGATCGAGGCTATCCTGCCAACGGTCGTTTCAATGAGGCGGCTATTATCGTAAATAATAAGTGAACCGCTATCTGACGTCATGGCTTTACGTTTTGCAATAGATCGTGTCTCAACTGTTTTCCCCAGCGCCCATACCGTCAGTCCGCGTATTAAGGATGACGGATGGTCAAGGAAGGGGAGGATATCTTCAACTGACGGAAGCATCAGTTCTTTATTCATTTCACCTACTCTTCCAAATGCCCAAAGTATGCCGGGCAGCAGCGGCTCTTCCTCATTAAACGATACAATAATAGGTGCGATATCTGAACAGAGCACGGGATTGTTCCTTACTATTTCGCCAAGCATCTCAGGGGAGCTCCAGCCTATTCCGCCTGACTCATCCCTTATCATCCATAACAGCCGGCCTACAAGGTTCCTGACCGTGTTTGGATCGTCTTTAGCGATCAACGCAGATAATATTCCGACTCCCTCTATAGCACGCCATGCAAGGATACTTTTCTTGTCATAAGTGAGGGATATAAGGAGGCGGAGGATTTTTCTGTTCTCAGGCCACAGATCAAAGAGGCGGGGGTATTCTTGTGATTCCAGGATAGCTATGACTTTTTTCTTCAGAGTGGTCTGCATATTAAGCGGAAAGGCAAAAAGTTAATTAATGATTTTTAATAGCTGTGTGCCTTGTCTTTTTACTTTTCTTTGTCTGTCAACCTCATGAAAAGAAGCTTGCCTGCCTTCTCTCCTTCGCCGCCCCTTCCGGTAGTGTTGGAATGGAAGATATAGTCCATATCAATGTCTTCATAATCTTCCGGGTTAAGAGTCAGTGCCCTTTCCACGTCTCCTTTGCAGACGAACTGCAGGGCTTCCATATATATCTGGCCAAGATGATGGCCGGTGCGGTCAAATACATAAACTGAACCGCATGTGCATATCCCGCCAGTTATCTCAAGAGCCTTGAACCTTATCTCAACAGGCCTTGAGAGGAAGTTGTCACAGAACGGGCATTGTAGAGGTCTTGGTCTTGCCATAATGATTTGCTGGAAAAGTTTTCCTTAATTTTGATCTTTATATTTTATTGCGCAGTTTATTATACCATCTGCCCACTCCGGTGAGCCAATGGCATGAAGGTGGGTATAGGTTGCAAGGACATTTTTATAGCATATCCCATCCATATTTTCGTATATCCCCTTGCCGCGCTTTATATTAAAGCACATATCAGGCCTTTCATTCCCGATATCCGTAACCTTGGAGTAATGGAATTCATGCCCCTTTAATATGCAGCCCTTCTTGAAGAAAGGATTATCTTCTCTGACCTCAATTACGGTATATCCGTGAGCCTGCGGCCTTGCTTCAAGACTGAAGACGAGTGGGAATATGCCTGCCATCGGATATGTTTTATTATCCAGGACGAGGCTCTTTCCAAGGTACATCAACCCGCCGCATTCTGCATATACAGGCAGGCCGTTCTCAACATAGCTGCGAAGAGAATCTTTGAATCCCGTATTCTCAGAAAGTGCTATCGCATTTGTCTCAGGGAAGCCGCCTCCGATATACAGCGCATGAAGTTCAGGGAGGCAATTGTCTTTCAAGACGCTTATCTCTATGATCTCAGCGCCCCTCTTTTCGAGTTCCTCAATATTTTCCGGATAGTAGAACTGAAATGCAGAGTCTCTGAGTATGCCGATTTTTAGAGATGAATTCTTAATTATTGATTTTTCATGCTTGGCTTCTGGTTTCTCAGCCGGTTGTTCTGCTTCAGAAGCTATTTGCCATATTGAGTCGAGATCCAGATACTCCATAGCCAGCGCATTAATGGAGGATATGGAATTGCTTATCTCCGCATGCTCCTGAAAAGGGGTCAGCCCCATATGTCTTTCAGGGAAGGGATTATGGTTTAATCTGGGTATCGCACCGACAACAGGAATTCCGCAATGAGTTTCTATAGCCTTTCTTATCAGCGCCTCTTGCCGCTTTGTTGCGACATTGTTGAGTACAACCCCTTTGATAGGCACATTCGTGTCCATCTTCTGGCATCCAAGGATTTGTGCGGCGATAGTGTTTGTTGCCTTTGTGCAGTCTATGATGATCAATACAGGTGTCTTAAGCAGCTTCGCAAGCTCTGCGGTGCTGTAAGTACCCTCATGGTCCATTCCGTCATACAGCCCTCTGTTGCCCTCGATAACAGCTATCTCCGTATCTTCAGCATGTGAGAAGAAGGAATCGGTTATCTGCTGCTGCTCCATCATGAATAGGTCAAGGTTATAGCATGGGCTGCCTGATGCCTGCGCAAGCCATCCTGCATCAATATAGTCAGGGCCTTTTTTAAAAGCGGTGACTTTACGCCCTTTATTCTTCCATGCAGAGCATAAACTCAGTGACAGGATGGTCTTTCCGCTTCCGCCTCTGAGGCCTGAAATGATTATTCTTGGGAGTGGTTTAAGCATGATGGTTTTATAGAGGGAAGAATAGAAAAAAATCGGGGTTCAAAAGCGGATCAAGTCTTGTAGTGATCAGCCTCTGAACCCCGAAAAAAAGTAAAGTTGATTAGATGAGGCCTTTCTCTTTTAATAAGCTGTCCAGGTCCATTCCCTTCTCTTTAAGGTACTCTTCGCCCGGTATCTCTACTGAACTGGCGCCGCCGCCGTAGGAGTACATGAGCAGGCCTTCATTGATCAGCGCTCTCATGGCTGCTTTAACAACATCCTTGTCTTCGCCTGAGCTGGCAGATACCTCTTTGATGATATCTTTTTCTTTAAGCTTCTTCTTGCCTTTCATCTTTAAGCTGTAGTCATAAATTATTTTCTGTATCTCACGTTCTTCCATAATGCGTCCCCCTTTTATATATTAATTGGGTTTATTTTGGTAAAACTAAATTAATCTTTACGCCTTGAATTGTCAAGTTGAAAAGTCATATGGGAAGCGGCCGCTCAGGCCGCTTCCCATAATTTTATCAGTAACTGTTTTCCGTTAATACTTAAATGCTGCTGATGTTCTAAGGGTGTCTCTCATGAATGTGAAGTCATCAATGTGCTGGAACGTGAACTTGATGCCTGTTTCTTTAAAGAAGGCTTCCCAGCCGATCCTCTCTATCCACTCGCCGACCCTCTCATGCTTCTTTGCACCCTTTTCATAGGTCTCAAGGATGTTCTTGATGGCGTCAACCACTTTCGGCCACCTTGGAGGATCATTGTAGAAGAACGGGATGGCAAGTTTGGAGAATTTAGGATCTGTTCTCAAACTGCCTATCTTGCCGCCTACAACTATTGCAACGCCGTCCTCTTCCGGATTATGAATATCGATCGGAGGGCAGACTGTGAAACAGTTTCCGCAGTACATACATTTCTCTTCATTGATTGTGATAGTCTTTTCTTTCGGGTTCGGCCTGATAGCTGCTGTAGGGCATGAACCGATAGTTGTCGGGATCTCACATGACTTGGTAACCATCGCATGGTTGATCACAGGCGGTTTTCTGTGAACAGCAACAACCGCTATGTCAGAGCAGTGAACAGCGCCGCACATATTAACGCAGCATGCAACTGCAAGCCTGACTTTGTTAGGAAGCGATTTTGTAGTGAAATAGTCATGGAGTTCGTCCATGATAGCCTTAACAAGTCCTGAAGCGTCTGTGCACGCGCTGTGGCAGTGTACCCATCCCTGAGTGTGGATGATATTGCTTATCCTCGGCCCGATTCCTCCGACAGAATATTTCTTCTCTTTAAGGTCAGCAAGGAGACCCGCAACTTTACTTTCGTCAGATACGAGGAACTCAATATTGTTCCTTGTAGTGAAGCGGAGGTACCCGCCGCAATGTTTCTCTGCAAGGTCGCAGATCTCGCGGATGGTAACTGTGCTCAGGATCCTTGGAGATGCGGCCCTTACGGTAAATATCTTGTCGCCGCTCTCTGCCACATGCACCATTGTGCCGGGTGTCAGGACTTCGTGATACTTCCATGTGCCGTAATTTTTCTTAATGACCGGCGGCAGAAATTTTTCATAATGCGGTGGTCCTATATCGGTTTGTCTTGCTGGTAATGACATATAATTTCCTCCTTAATTTATATTGATTATTATTTTTCGAGATCGCTTTCTGACCAGAAGAAGAACGGGTCTTTTCTCGGCTCATATACCTGCTGCGGCTGAGGTTCAACACCGATAGCCTCAAGGAAAGGCCTCATGCCTTTTACTTCGATGAGTTCGCCTATTCTCTCTCTAGGTTTGGCGTTGTCATCCCACCACTCGATTATGCTTACGATCATATCTGTCAATTCTTCATAAGGAGCTTCGCACTTAATGAACGGAACAACAACCCATGAAAGAAGTGAACCCACAACGATTGGCGCCTTGCTTCCGATAAGGATGGTTGCGCCTTTCTCTTTACCCGGCCTTAAAGCCTTTGTCATCTTTGCGATACAGTGCATGCACCTGTTGCAGTCAGCATCAGCGATCTTGATCTTGCCGCCTTCGAAAGACATGCAGTCTGTAGGACACATCTCGATTATCTCTTTCTGGATGTCCATACCGGCATCAGCATAATTCTTGACCTCTGCCTGATCTATCTGGATCGCGCCCTTCCATGTGCCGATAATTGAACAGTCTGCGCGGGCTATAGCAGCAACGCAGTCGCATGCGCAGCCTGATACCTTTATCTTGAATTTGTAGGGGAATGACGGTCTGTGCATCTCATCCTGGAAATGCTGTGTAAGAGAGTTGCAGATATCCATTGAATCGATATTTGCCCACTCACAGCGTGCTTTTCCTACGCAGCAGCTCGGTGTTCTCATTGCTGAGCCTGAACTTCCGAGGTCCCATCCGCGTGATGAATATTCTGCAAAGATAGCTTCAAGCTTATCAGTGGTTGTCCCGAGAAGAACGAGGTCACCGGTGGAGCCGTGAAGGTTTGTGAGTCCGCTTCCGTATTTGTCCCAGATGTCGCAGATCATCCTGAGCGCTTCTGCAGTGTAGAAGAAACCGCTTGGCTGATTGAGCCTTACTGTGTGGAAGTGTGCAACTCCGGGGAACTCTTCGGGCAGAGAGGAGTATCTTCCGATAACACCGCCGCCGTAACCGAGAACTCCGACGATACCGCCGTGCTTCCAGTAGCCGCGCTTGGTGACATAGGACTTCTCAACCTGGCCCAGCTCATCATCTGCCATGTTCGGCATGGAGCTGCTTAAGCTTGCCTTCTTGATCTCTGTGACGAAACTCGGCCATGGGCCTTTTTCCAGTTCGTCAAGCATTGGGGTTTTGTACTTACTCATTTATTCCTCCTTGTGGTATTGAGGTTTACAAGAATTATCTCTTGTACATTAAAAATCTATTATTTATCAGCGTGAATGAGTCCGCTTATAAGCAATGGTATGGCTTGACACAGAATGCCATGATAATATGTTGAACATTTGGAAATCAAATAAGAAAATCTTATTAATTAATCATGGATACTTATTTTTGCCTGACAGACTTAAGGTTTTGACGATTCTTTTTATACATTTCCTTGAATAGTCAGCTGTCCTGGACATATAATGCAATAATCTATGGAAATCATTACAACACATATCAATGCTGACTTTGACGCTGTTGCCTCAATGGTAGCTGCAAAGAAGTATTATCCCGGGGCGGTTCTGGTCTTTTCAGGTTCACAGGAGAAGAGTGTCCGGGAATTTCTGGCATCCTCACAATTAGAGCTTGATGTTAAGAGCTTCAAGGAAGTTGCTCTTGATGATGTGGAACGACTTGTCATAGTTGATATAAATTCCTCTAAAAGGATAGGGGGCTTTTCAGAGATATTCGGCCGGAAGGGGCTTGACGTGCATGTTTACGACCACCACCCGTCATCTCTTAATGGAATTAAGGGGCACAAGATGGTGATCCAGAATGTAGGCGCCACAATAACGATATTTGCCGAGATGCTCATGAAGGATAAGGTGAAATTGTCGCCTGCCGAAGCAACACTCATGATGCTTGGGATATATGAAGAGACAGGCTCTCTTGTATTTCCGGGTACGACTGTAAGGGATATGAATGCAGCAGCTTATCTCCTTCAGAATGGGGCAAATCTTAATATTGTCTCAAGATTTATGAGCAGAAAACTTGGCCCTGAGGAAATAGACCTTCTCAATGAGCTTATGCATTCGGCAAATGACTATGTCATACATGAGGCGAGGATAAAGATAGCCAAGGCTTCAAGAGATGACTATATAGGAGATATAGCGTATCTTGCGCATAAGGTAATGGATGTAAAGGATATTGACGCGATATTCCTAATCGTGATGATGGGAGAGAGGGTCAATATAATTGCAAGAAGCAATGTTGCCGAGGTGAATGTCTCTGAAATGCTTGAACCTTTTGGCGGAGGCGGCCATCACGCTGCCGCATCAGCAGTGGCAGGGAATATCTCTCTTGAAGATGCAGAAGAGAGACTGCTGAAGGTGCTGAATGACAAAGTTCATCCCACAAAGACAGCATCTGACATCATGACAAGTCCGGTCAAGTCCATATCCTGGAAAAGTTCAATAGCTGTTGCTGAAAAGAGCATGACGAGATTCAGTGTAAATGTTCTGCCGATACTAAAAGGCACTGCCTTTTTTGGGACAATATCAAGAGAAGCGGTTGAAAAAGCGCTCTTTCATGGTTTCGGGGATAGCCTGGTATCAGAGTTCTGCACAACTGATACGCAGACAGTTTCGCCTTCAACGCCGTTAAATATGGTGGAGCAGCTTATGATAGAGCAGAATCAGAGATTCATGCCTGTTTTGGAAGGTCAAAAGGTGATCGGAGCCATTACACGTACCGACCTTCTAAGGTCTATCTATGAGAGCCTTTTAAGAAAGGGCAGGCTTGAGACAGGCGAGCCGCTTAGGGATAAACCTTCTATCGGAAGGAACCTCGCGTCAATTATGAGGTCAAAGTTTCCTGAAGAGGTCTTCAAGCTGCTTGTGCTTGCCGGAGAAGTTGCTGAACAATCAGGATTTTCCGCATATCTGGTCGGCGGTTCTGTTAGGGATCTGAAACGCGGTGAGTCAAATCTGGACATTGATATCGTAGTAGAAGGTGACGGCATAGAGTTTGCCCGGGATCTCGGCAAGAGGCTCAAGGCAAAAGTGAAGGCGCACCAGAGATTTGGGACTGCGGTTATTGTCACAGACTTTCTTAAATTTGATGTGGCAACTGCAAGAACAGAATATTACGAATCCCCGGCCGCGCTGCCTCAGGTGGAGATATCCTCAATAAAAAAAGATCTTTACAGAAGGGATTTCACTATAAACACTTTGGCTGTCCTGCTTAATCCCGGCAAGTTCGGCCAGCTTCTGGACTTTTTCGGAGGTCAGAGGGATATCAAGGAAAAAACCATAAGGATACTCCACAATCTTAGCTTTATCGAAGACCCTACAAGGGCGTTCAGGGCGATAAGATTCTCAGAGAGGTTCGGCTTTAACATAAGCAAGCACACAATGAACCTGATCAGGACAGCTGTGCGCATCAATTTGTTTGACAAACTGTCAGGCGCAAGGCTTTATGACGAGCTGAATCTCCTGTTTCATGAAACTGAACCCGCAAGAGCGATCAAAAGGCTCTCTGAATTTGACCTTCTCAGATTTATCCATCCTTCAATTAAACTTACAAACGGGCTCCTTAAGAAAATTGAGGCTCTCCATGAAGTTTATGTATGGTTTAACTTGCTGTATATTGAGGAAAATATCAATATTACCCACCTCTTTCTCATAGCCCTTCTTGAGGTGCTTGATGCTGAAGAAAGGGAGAGCGCGTTACAGAGGCTGAAAATGCCGGCAAGCGTAAGAAAAGAGATTATTGAGAGTATTTATAAATCTGACAACGCATTGAAAGGATTGAGAAAAGCATCTGCAAAAGAGATCTATCACATCCTTTCACCTCTTACGATTTCCGCCATCCTTTTTGCCATGGCAAAGGCAAAGGGCAACGAGGAGAAGAAAGCAATTTCCCTATTTCTGGTAAAGATCCGCAGCACCAGAACGGAACTGGCCGGCAAAGATTTAAAATTAATGGGCTATAAGACCGGCCCTCTCTTCAAAAAAATATTCAAGGCAATTATAGATGCAAGGCTCGAAGGTCTGGTCAAAAGCCGTCAGGATGAAGTGAAATTTGTAAAGAAACAGTTCCCGGTAAAGGGGAACTTCTTAGAGTGACTTAAGAGCTGCATATATATATATAATAAAAAAAATAACATAATTCACTTGACACGGCAACTCAAGTATGGTATTTTTTTAAATCTGTAAAAGGATATATATATATAACAAGGGGTAGAAAAAGATATTACTTGTGCATTTGCGCGAGTAAATTTTATTACACTTTACATAGACAAATTAAGCAAGATAAGATAAAAATAATAATTTTTTATAACTATAGGATTCCAATAAATCTCAGGAGGAATGATGAAGAATTCAGTCAGTATGAAAACCGGGAGTTTCCTTTTAATCTTTTTGCTTGTTATAGCAGTTGCATTTATCCCAGTAAGCGGTTTCAGTGAAGATCTGCCGGATGTTATTCATGTAAAGGAATTCAGTATCATAGGCAACAAGGCGATGGATACTGATGATATACAGGCCTGCCTTGTAGATTATACAGATAAAGACTATACACTTGAAGGACTGAAGGATATAGCGGATCGCATCACCGACCTCTATGAGCAGGAGGGATATGGACTGGCAAAGGCCTACATCCCCAAGCAGGCGATAGAAGACGGGATAGTCACCATTGCGGTTGTTGAAGGTGAGCTTGGTTTCATTGAGGTCACTGATAACAAATACTATACCAGCGAGTATGTAAGAAACTGGTTTTCTCATCTGAAGAGAGATGCTGTAAGAGATCAGGACATAGAACGCGCAATCCTCCTTGTAAACGATACAAATGCATTAAATGTCACAACCGCATTCAGAAGGGGCAATAAGCCCGGAACCGCCGATCTCATTGTAAAGGTCGAGGATAGCTACCCATTAAATCTTGACCTGGAATACAGCAACCATGGCAACCCGCTTATCAGCAGGGACAGGTTTGGTATTAACCTGCAGGCAGGACTGAGCCCGTTCAGCGGGAGCGAGATAAGCATTAGAGCCCTCATGGGCAAGAGCTTTGACAAGACCTTTTACGGCCTTATCAACTATGAAACCCCGATCGGCTATCAGGGAGCAAAATGGGGATTGAGATATCTGTACGCTGATTACCTTGTAGGCGGAGACCTTGAGTCGCTCGGCATCGAGGGCGAGTCCCAGATTCTAGGCGGTTATATCAAATATCCATTTGTCAGAACGAAGAAACATAACTTTTACACAACGGTCGGGTTTGATTACAAGCATATGTTTGAGAGAGTTATGGATGTTCAGAAGAGCAATGACGACCTGAGTGTCGCGTATCTCAGGCTCGATTACGATGTTATAGACAGATTCCTCGGGGATAAGATGCTTGCAAAGAACTATGTTGCACTTACTTATTCACACGGCTTTAATAAGGTCTTCGGGAGCCTCGGTAATGACGAAGAGGACAATAACAGTGTATTTAAAGCAGACGGTAAGTTCGACAAAATTAACCTTGACGTTGTCAGAGTGCAGAAATTATGGAAAGACATTATCGTTCTTGCTAAAGGTTCAGGGCAGTATTCAGAACATATACTCACCTCAGGCGAGAAGTTCAGTATAGGCGGTGCTAACTCTGTCAGGGGCAAACGTCTCGGAGAGTTCGTTGGTGAAAAAGGATACCTCGCGTCACTTGAGATCAGTTCTTCATATCCATTCATTTGGCTGAAGAACCTACTCATGCTCGGCAAGAAGGTCAGTGACGAGGATGTTAAGAAGACGATACGCGCGGTTG
Organism: Thermodesulfovibrionia bacterium; assembly: GCA_030646035.1. Classification (NCBI taxonomy): domain Bacteria; kingdom Pseudomonadati; phylum Nitrospirota; class Thermodesulfovibrionia; species Thermodesulfovibrionia bacterium. The sequence continues at coordinate 29,777 of JAUSMY010000033.1, forward strand.
CATTCGGTGACCATGCCGGCGTATTTTTGGTTGACAATGGTGCAAATCCGGAAATCAGCAAAAACAATTCAGACTATCTGACAAGCATAGGTTTTGGAGCAAGGCTCTATTTATTTGACAGGGTTGATGTTAAGTTTGACGTAGGCTATCCGTTATGGAAAGGTGATTTTAACTGGGGCGATAGCATCACCTATGTCCAGGTTAACTATAACGCTGTAAAGTTCTAAGCCGTATTTAATTCAAAAACAGAAGTTGACAATTTAAATAAATATGATAGTTATGATATTAAACAATAAAGAAGAGTCAGGAGGAGGGGTCAGATGTTAAGTAATTTAATGAAAAAGATTTCACAGGTTTTTCTTGTATATCTTTTAACCTGGGGGCTGATATTCCCGTCGTTCATCTTTGCGGCGGACCTGCCGACAGGCGGGACGATCACCGGCGGTCAGGCAACCATCACCACCGGCGCTACTAATCTTGACATCGACCAGAGCAGCAACAGGGCCGTGTCTGAATGGAACAACTTCAGCATCGGCAACGGCTTCACGGTCAATGTGAACCAATGCCCGACTTGCGCCCATTTGGCTATGGACGTCGGCGGGGATATATCCTCAATCTACGGAACTCTTAATGCCCAAGGTGCGTTCTGGCTCTCTAACAGCAGAGGCATCTATGTAGGACAGTCTGGCGTATTTAATGTGGGGAACCTCCTCCTCAGCACATTGAATATTTCCGGTCAGGACTTCATGGCAGGTAATTTTCATTTTGCACAGGACCCTAATTCTCCTTTAGCATATATATTTAACAAAGGCACTATTAACGCTGCAAACGGCGGTTATGCAGCCCTCATAGCTCCATCTATAATAAATGAAGGCATAATCGGCGCAAACCTCGGTAAGGTCTATGGAATCGCAGGCGAAGAAGCTGTCCTCAACTTTGGCGGCGACAGCCTTATCGGGTTCACTGTTGACGGCGCAGTTACAGACGACATCATCGGCCCTGACGGCAATCCTGTCAGCGCCAATATAATGAATAACGGCATCATTCAGGCAAACGGCGGCGAGGTCGTACTCAAGGCAAACACAGCTTACGGCGTAATTAAATCAGTGGTTAATAATTCAGGCGTTATCGAGGCAAGATCCTTTACGAATAGTAACGGAAAGATAGTCCTTGACGGCGGCGACAGCGGTATTGTTGAGAACAATGGGATAATTACAGCTTCAGCAGCAGAAGCTGGCGCAGACGGCGGTGACATTCAGATATCAGGTGATGTTATCAGCAACGCAGGCACTATCACGGCAGATGCCGGAGACAACGCTACTGCAGGAAACATAGATGTAATAGCAGACTCTCTCCTCACTCTTGAAGGCACAAGCCGTTTATCTGCTCGCGGAGCTGATGTTAATTCTGACGGCGGCGACATCTATCTCTGGTCAGATGACGACGCTTTTGCTCTTGCCGGTCAGGTCATTGATATATCGGGCGGTACGACATCAGGCAACGGCGGCACTGCTGAGTTAAGTTCCGGTGATTATGTATCATTTGACGGTTCGATTCTCGGTTATTCACAGGGCGGTCAGCAGGGTTCATTTATAATCGACCCTCCTTCTGCGTCTATAAGCGGTAATATTGCGGCTAACACAACTGTTTGGGCTCAACAGGATATAACAATCACCGGCAATGTCACGGTTGATACGTCAGGCGGAAGTGTTGCGTTATATCTGTTGGCAGACCACGATGACTTCGCTACTTTCCCTCTTCCTCCTAACCCAGGAGATTGGCAGCCAGGAGGCGGTTATGGAACCATTCAAAACAGCGGCGGCAACTGGACGATATCAGAGATAGGATTTGCGGGAACATCGACTGTTCATCTTTATGCTTCTGACTTTTTACCAGGCAATGATATTATCGGTACTGACTTGTCACCTATTGACTTGAGGGGGATTAACGAGACAGTTATTGCGGTCAGAAATGATCCTAACGGAAGCAATGGGAATAATGTCTTTTTAGCCGGTGATGACCTTGTTATCAGAGGAGACTTATACCTCGGCAATTTAGATCTTGAGACTACCGGCACTATTACCCAGACAGCTGCGCTGACAAGTATCGCGACTCTTGATATTAATGCCGGAGGTGCGGTAACTCTATCTGATGCAGGTAATGATGTTCAGACACTGACCGCAGTTACGAGTAATGCCGCGATAAATTTCAGAGATACTGACGATTTCGCGATTACTACTGTTAATGCCGGGGCCAATACCGTAACACTTACATCAGGTAACGGGATATCGGATGGCGGCGGTGCAGAGCCCAACATAACGGCTACCACGCTGACCGTACTCGGAAACTCGACATTCGGTATGGGAGACACAATTGAGACGGCGGTATCAACCCTCGCTCTTACAACAGCCAATACATATATCGACAACACCGGAGCGTTGACCATCAATGATTCAACAGTGGGAGGAGCGCTTACAATTACAAATAGTTCCTCTATAGCTCTGAATAATGTTGATGCCGGAGGCTTTACTGTTAACCTGACAGCTGGCGGAGCGATTACAGACGCCAACGGTGGCAATAACATAACAGCCGGCACGCTGAATATATTTGGGAATAGTGTTGGCGTGGGGAATGCGATAGAGACAACAGTATCTAACCTTACCCTCACGACAGCAGCGACAAATATCAGCAACACCGGTGCGCTTACAGTCTATGATTCAACAGTGACCGGCCAGCTTGACCTGGCAGGCAACGCTGGAATAGCGTTGTATGAAATTACTGCAACCGGCCAGACAGTTAATCTGAACGCAGGCGGGGCGATAACAGATCTCAATGGGGGTCCAAACAACGTAACAGCCGGCAGCGCCTCATTCCGTGCTGTGACAGGAGTTGGAACGGCGGCTAACGCGATTGAGACTGATGTAGATAATCTTGCTGCAGCTGTTTCAGGCGCAGGTGACATATATATCAGCAACACCGGCGGGACTAATATAACTACTATCAACGGAGTAACAGGTTTATCAACAAACAGTAGTGACATTAATATTCAGGATACCAGCACTATCACTGTAAGTTCTGTGGTGAACGCGGCTTCTGACGGCGATGTCACTCTCCATACAACAAGCGGCAATATAGCTATAAATGACAATGTGAAGAGTTCAGCAGGTGCAGGGGGAACTGCCGGTGACGGAACAGGAATAATAACTATAGATACTGACAACGGATCCCTGACAACAGATGGAACAGGGACCATAATGACCAATGGTACTTTTTATCTTGATACGATAGGCGGCGCAGGCGGCGCCATAGGTACCGGCGCCAATTATTTAAGCACATCAGGCACCGGATCATTAAATGCGGTAAACTCCGGCGCAGGTAACGACATCTTTATAACCCATGCAGGCAATCTGAATGTGAACGATATCACGTCTATTGATGATATCAATCTCACAACAACAGGCGGCGGAAATATTAATGATAATGACCCCGGCACTGCTATCACAGGCGATCTTCTTACCCTTAATGCAGGCGGCGGCATAGGGACAGCTGACACACTTAATGTATCTGTCAACAGCCTTTCAATCTCAGGCGCAGGCGGAGCTGTTGATATCACCAACGCCAATGCTGCGGGAAGTTCAATACTGAATGCTTCAATGGGCGCACAGGACTTCGCTTACCTCGGCGCGAATAATTTGATCGTCGCTTCAGTAACAGCAGACGATGTCATCATCAAAACAACAGGCGGCTCCATCCAGGACGATGCTGACGGCGCGGTTGACCTTACGGCAAACAGGGCGTCACTCAGCGCAACAGCCGGCATCGGCGACTTTAGCATTCTTGAGACAAATATCGACCAGCTTGCTGCTGCATCCACTACTGCCGGAAATATCGTTATCTGGAATACAGGCGGTACAACGATTCAGAACCTTAGCGGCATGACAGTCGGTTCTCTTACCGGCGTAAGCGGATTATCAACAACTGCAAGCGATATAACCATTGAAGATACGTCAACAGTAACAGTAGCGGCGCTTACAAATGCGCAGTCTGACGGCAATGTATCTATACATACCACAAGCGGGAACGTCGCCATCAATGCCAATGTTCAGAGCTCAGCGGCAGCTTCAGTCCTCGGTGACGGCACAGGTGCAATTACCATTGATACTGATGCAGGCGCGATCACAAATGCTGGAGGTGATATAATTGCATACGGAGCAGGCGGAAGCGCAGTGCTTAATGCAACTACTGGCATCGATGCAGACACCAACGTAATTGACGTTACAGCGACCAACTCCACAAGCGGCAATATCATCATAGATGAGACCAACGCCCTTGACATAATCAAGGTTGAGCAGACTAACCAGGGCAGCATCACAGTAACCTCCGGCGGCACAATGACCGTCACGGCAGGCGGCACAGGTGTATTTATAGATGATGCAGGAAATGTGGATGCAAATAATGATATCACTCTGCAGGCGACCGCAGGCAATATCGTAATCGACAACATTATTTACAATGATAGCAATAACGCTGGTGCTGATATAATTTTCACCGCAAATACCATTGTATCGCAGGATATTATTTTTAGCGGCGCAGGTGACATAAGAGCAGGCGGAACCGCGGGCACAGACAGCGGCGATGTCAATATGGATGCTACGGGCACCATCACCCAGAGCGGCACGGGCGATATAATTACCAGGACCTCAGGCACCAGTGGGACAGGCGATGTCTATATTAATGCTACGGGAGGCTTCGCGCAGACCAACTCATTAGCAGACATCAATTCAGGCGATGAGGTTCAGATAGGTGTTCTTGGCAATGGTGTTGCGACACCTGCCATTGATATCAACGGTGTCGGTATCACAGCGGTTGATGATATCACAGTAACCTCTTCATCAACTCTTAATATCGGCGACGATGCAAGGATTCAGACGACTAATGCAGTTGGTAATATCGCGCTTACGTCAACAACCGCATTGACGGTTGTAGGCACTTCAAATATCGCATCAGCAGGCACAGGCGGCACATCACTCGATATCTCAGGTTCAACCGTTACAATGACAACAAGTCAGGCTGGTATTGATGAAATTACTGCGGCAGGTGTTGTTGATATTGACGCTACTGCAGGCGATGTTGTTATCGGTACTGCCGGTGTGAATATGACTGACCTTGACTTTGAAGGCGATACAACCATTGACGCTCACACAGGAACGGTCTTCCAGAATGACGGAACAATAGACATAAACGGGTCACTCGCCGTTGGTATTGACGGATTTGATACAGCCAATTTCACTCAGGATGCAGCAGCAGGTGATGATGCGATAGCTGATGCGATACTTGCTAATGTCGTGCTCATTTATACTGACAATAATATAACAATCGGGAGCAACTCTTCAGATGATGCGATAGAGGCTGATCTTGCAGGCGCAGGCGGGGTGAGACTCTTCGCTGGTGGTGATATAGTCGTAAACGGGGCAGGCGATGTAGAAGCGTCAGGCGGCACAGTTGCTGATAATGTTCAGCTCACTGCCACAATTGGCAGCGTATTACTCAGTTCAACTGGCGGTCTTATGACCACAAATGGCGGAGCATTTACCGGCTCAGGTAGTGTCATTATTGATGCCAGCTCAGCGATTGATATTGACTCAACCAATGCAGGCGCTTTTATTACATCTGACGATGATGTTTTAATAGGCCAACTCATACCTTCATCAACTGTTGATATAAGCGGCACGGTAACGGCAGGTGATCTAATCACCATAGATGCATCAAGTAATATCACTATCGACCAGAATGCGCTCCTCACAACAATTGATAATGCCCAGACAGGTACGATCGATATAGGTTCAACAGGCGGCGCCATCAATCTTAATAACACAGCTCAGATAGACGCAAACAATGACGATGACTCAGCTAACCTCATTATGGCAGCCGATTCAATGAACCTTATCTCCGATAACGCCACTGAGATGAGAGCTGGCGGATATGCGGACCTCAGGGCTGACAACGGCGATATCGTTTTCGGAACATCAGCAATCGCTACAGACCTTATCGCAAACGGCCCTGACAACAGCGGCGGCAATGACGGGTATGTCTATGTAGAGGCATCTCAGGATGTAATACAGACAACCGGCAGCGGCAGTAACATGAGATCCAATAATGCATCTGTATCAGTGCTTGCAGGCAGGGATATCTGGATAGACCCGATATGGGCTAATACCTTTGTTGACCTTGCGGCATTTGATGATGTGACTATAACCGGCGATGTAACTGCGAACAACGGTTATATATACATCCGCGGCGATCATAACGCTGACGGCACTGGCAATGTGGATATCACTGGCGCAGGCACAGACATATTGGCAAATGACGGCGACGGCGATGGTGACGGGGTCATTTGGATGCTCGGAGAGGATGTTAATATCGGCGTCGGAACGACGATCACTGCTGACGGCAGTGACACTGACGGAGATGTAACACCAGGACGTGAGTTCGGCATAGCTGTACTCGCTCAGGATGACATCACCTATGACGGCACATTGACCGCAACAGGCGGAAGCATTTATATGTACGCCGATGCGCCGGTCAATTTACTTCCAGGCACCCATTCACATTCAGCAGTAGCATTCCCCGGACTGACTGAGATAGCAAATGTGGGTGATGCCGGAGAGCCTGACGGATCAGGCGATATCATCAATGGCGGAAGCGGTATTCTTCAGGCAGTAGGCCTCACAAGCGACATAGTTATGAACGCACCCACAGCCATCACTATTGACAATAATACTGAGGCTGGCAGGAGCGTTCTTGTTTATTCTGCAGAGGGCATAACTGTGAATACCGGTACAGATGTCGCCGCACTTCACGGCCATGTGATAATGTACGCTGACTCAGTGAATGACAGCGATGGAAACGCATTTGCCGGAGCAGCCGGCGGAGACGGCATTGGAAGTTTCAACATGCAGAGCGAAAGCTCTATAGTCGCAAGCCTTGCAAGTCCGACCGAGGGTTATGTATATCTCTACGGCCGTGACGCAACCCTCTTTGATGTTCAGGCATACGGACAGGATGACCCGTCAACAGGGCGCAGTATAATGGTAACGACCAATGATCAGGGCGTTGACAATCCGCTCGATATCACAGTAAACGGCGACCTTGACAGCAATTACATAGGCGGAGACATAGTCTTCAATATGACAGATTCAGGCGGCGTTGCAACATTCGGCGACTTGACACAGGCACCCGGCATGCAGTGGACATCAGCCGGCACTATCCTTTTTGACAGCGCAGCGGCAGGCCAGCTTAATGATGTAGTGCTTCAAGGCAGTATCACAACCACCGAGGCGATGGATATAACCACCTATGATAATGGAGTCGACACAGGTGATGTAACTCTTAATACCGCCGGCACGATTCTCATAGGCGGCACCCTGGACATTACATCAACAAACGGCACGATCTCTCAGAGCAACGGAACCGTGCAAACAGATCTCGGTGCCATAAGATATTCTGCTGATACGATAAACCTGACAGGCGGCACCACATACGCAACAGGCGGCAACCCAGGCACCGGCTTTATTGCTATGACTTCTACCGGTGTATCCAGCGGGGTAGGCAACCTTACAACCAATAACCTAATTGCTGAGGCGACTGACGCAGGTGACTATGCAATCAAGCTTACTGCACCTAACACAGGCACAGTCACTGTGGGCGGCACAGTAACAGCAACCGCTATTGCAGGCCTTACCTTTAGGGTCGATCCGGGAACAGTTGTGTATAACAATGATGTCCTTGTGAGCGGCGATATCACTGCGTGGGCGACAGGAAATATTGATACAGCAGATGGTGTTGAGCTCCGTTCGACAGGCGGCGATATATTTCTTTATGCTGATAATACATCTCTTGGACTCGGAAGTGTAGACAACGGCGCAGGCGACTTCACAGCAGGCTCAGGCAGCGTGATAAGGGCTGATGCAGGCAATGTGGAAATTGCCGGTGAGAATGTAACTGTCTATGATGTACAGGCTGAGGAGAGTGCGGGCACGATAACGATCGAATCCGACAGGAGCGACGCAGTAGCCGGTGATGGTGATGTAAATGTAAAGGGTGATGTAAGGGCTTCTGCAGTTTCCATCGAAGCTACAGGCGGCGATATTGTTATGGATTCAGGAACCTCCATAGCTGCCACAAACGGGAACGCAACCTTGTCAGCTTTTGATATGACCCTAAATGATGTGAGCCAGCTTACAGGAAACATAAGCATAACTTCTGACAACAATATGGCTCTTAACGGGGCTATTAATAACGAAGATAGGGATGTTGCCCTTGAAGCCACAGGCGGCGCTATCTCAAGCGGCGTGAACGGCATGGTAACCGGTGATGCGGTTGACCTTGCTGCCGGACTCGGCATAACTGCAAATACGACAGCAACAACTCTTGAGGCTACTGCCACAGGAGGTATTATCAACATAACCGAGACAGATGGGGTCGCAATCTCAGCAGGCGGCATCTCTGCCGGAGGAGCAAACGCGATAGCTCTCACTGCAGGCGGTGATATCGACCTTACCGGAAATGCCATAAACGGCAATACTACTGTTGATGTTACGAGTCAGAACGGTTCCATAACAGACAGCATTGGCGGCGGCAATATCACTGCTTCCACAAGTATAGCTCTTTCAGCTGCAACCGGAATTGATGTAGATACCAATACAGGCTCTATCGAGGCTGTAAACACCGCAAGCGGAAACATAAACATTACAGAACTGGCAGCAGGCGGAGACCTTACGATTTACAGCAACGGTGTGACAAACGCTGGCAACGGGACAGTAACTATTAATGTCGAAAGCGGAAGTTTGACAGTAGACGCGGGCATCGCAGCAGGCGGAAATGTTGAAGCTGATGCTACAAGCGACCTTAATGTAAATAGCACCGTAACCTCAACCGCAGGTTCTATTGACCTTGCAAGCAGCGGTTCAGATATTAACGTGTCAGGCGGCTCACTTAATGCTGCAACAGCTGTTATTTTAGATGCGAATCAGGCTGTTGACATAGACACTGTATCAACTGTTACTGCCGGTGCATATGTCGACATTACAGCTAATAATGGTGATGTGACAATTAATGACTCAACCGTAAATGCAGGCGATTATGTATATTTAGAAGCCAGTTCAGATGTCTTTATTGAGAACGGCTCTGAGATCGGCGCGGACACTTCCGTGGAGATGTATGCATTAGATAGCGTTGAAGTGACAGGATTCTCCACAGTAAAAGCGGGCACATCAGTGACTTTGCATACAAATGATGATTGGGGTGATATACGCATATATGATTCAGAGATCGGCGCAGGTACAGATGTTGATATATATACACAAGGAAGCATGACCTATCTCGATATCGAGAACTCAACCATTACCGCAAGCGGTTCAGTAGCTATATCTACAAATCAATGGTTATCTGATATTTATTTTGACACCGTAGATATCGGCGCAGGCACTTCTGTTGAGGTATATACGATGGGAGGTTCGAGCGATATACAGTTCGATAACTCAAACATGACCGCAGGTTCCTCTGTCAATATATCTACTGCCGACTATTGGTCGAATATAGATATAACCGGTACAGACATCGGTGCTGGGACATCAGTCGATATCTATTCATATAACAGCCATGTAATTATTGACGACTCCAGTATAATCGCGGATGGTAATATTTCTATATCAGCTGGCAGTATTATAGATCCAGACTTAGGCTATATAAATATAGTCAACGGTTCAATCATCGACTCTGATGAGCATGTGGAAATATTCTCCATTGATGACGGGATATATATTGATGACGCATCAATTATCGCTGATGAATATGTTGATATATATGCTGAAAACGAGATCGATATACAAAATGGATCAGACATCGGCGCTGATACATATGTAGATATTTATTCAAACGCAAGCCATGTGTATCTGGACGATTCTCCGATTACCGCAGGAACGTATGTTGATATACTTGCGGATGAGTATCTCTATATCGGTGCAGGCTCAGAAATTAATGCGACAGGAAGCGTTGACCTTGAGTCGACTAATAGCTGGGTAGAGATAAATGAAAACATTGTCGGCAATGATGTTTCTGTCATTGCTGATAACGATAGTATTTATATCACCTCACTTCTTGACAATACAAGCGGCGGATATACTTTCGATACTGGCGGTGCCATTTATACATTAGGCCTTGACCTTGATATAACCGCAGAGTATGTAACAGCGCTCTCAGATATATACACAACCGGGTTACCTGACACAAATGGAGGAAATGTATCCATTACCACTACGGCCGGCGACATTGACCTGCTTAACGTCACAACAGACGGCGGCCCAGACGTGTTCTTGCTTGGCGGCTATAATGCCGGAGATGTGACACTTAATTCCGCAGGCGACCTGACGGTCGGCGATATCAGCGCACAGGGTAGTGACGCAGGCGTAACCAGCACCTTCTCAGGCGGCGCAGGCGGAAGTGTATCAATAACAGCCGATGCTGCATTAGCTGTTATTAATGTAAGTGATATCGATACCACCGGCGGAGCAGGCGACGGAGCCGGAGCTGCCGGAACAGGCGGGAACATAGACATTATGGGTGATTCCGCAACGGTCAACCATGCAAGCTCATTCATTACAGGCGGCGGAGACTTAACAGTAGAAGCCGGTGTGCTGAACATAGATGTAGTAGACACCACAGGCCTTGCTGACCAGGCAGGCGGTAATGTGATCCTTACCTCAACAATTGGCGATATAACAATGGCAGGCAACATCACAACTGACGGCGGCATAGCAACAGTCGGAGCCGGGCAGAATGCCGGAAGTGTCGATATAACCTCTGCCAATAATTTAGACATGTCAGTCTCAGATATCAGTGCGCAGGGCAGTGACGCATTTGCAGCCAGCGGAGCAGCAGGCGGATCAGGTGCGGATGTAACCATAACGGCCCTTACAGGACTTGTCAGTGTTCAACTTTCCAACATAGACACGACAGGTGGCGCAGGTGATGGCGGAGGATTTGACGGAGCAGGCGGCTCAGTAAATGTCGCGGCATACACAGCATTAGTAAATCAGTCCGGGACAATCACCACAGGCGGCGGAAACGTTGAAATTGATTCCATACTCATGAATGTTGACACGATAGACACGACCGGGGGGGAAGATCAGAATGGCGGTTATGTAGATCTCCACACAAATGTTGATGAGCTTAACGTAGTTTCAATAACCACGGATGGCGGTGTGCTTTCAGCTCTGGCTGGGACCAATGCCGGTACTGTGACGCTTGATGCTGCAACTGATTTGACTACAGGGGATATCAGCGCACAGGGCGCGGGTACAGGCACAGGCGGTAATGTCACTATAACTGCCGAAGACACCGCAACAGTAAATGATATTAATGCAAGCGCAGGCGTGCCGGCAAGCGTGGGCGGTGACATATCGGTTACAGCTGATACAGTGGTTACCAACGCCTTAACAGACATTATGACCAATGCCAGCGTTGATATTGCCGGAACCTTTGGGGTTGACCTTAACGGCACGATCGGGAGCGGGACAGCAATAGGGACAGATGTAACGCTTACCTCTGCAAACGGGATAGTAGATATAGGCGGCAACGTAACAGCGAATAACAACGTAACAGTCAACGCAGGCAGCAACGTGACAGTAGGAGCAGTTACGATAACTGCTGATAACAATACACTCGCAGGCGGCAGCGTTTCATTGAATGCCGACTTTGATAACAACAGCGCAGGCAACGTAAACCTTGCAGACGGCTCAATAGTAATAGGCGAGACGGTAACATTGACAGGCGTGAACATCGCAGCAGACGTAGTAACTGCAAGGAATGGAGCAGGCGCGGCAGTCACGGTGGTCACGATCACAGGCGATGAGAACGTGACACTGAATGACACTGTAACAGTCGTAAGCGCAGTAGACGGTGATATAGATGTAACAGCCACGGCAGGCAATATCAGCCAGACAGCAGGGCAGGTGATTGCGAACAACGGCGGCGTTAGGATGACAGCCGGCGGCAACATAGACGTGATCAACATAGTAGCCAATGCCAATAACTTCGGCACAGACGCCATCAAGCTCACAGCAGACGGCAACGTAGGCATAACCGGAACAGGATTAGACGCAGTAGATGTATTAGGAGAGAACCTCAACATCTCAATAGACCCTGTTGACGTGACAATAGGCGCGGCAGTAACAGCATCTGGTGATGTGACAGTAGTGGCAGACAACAACATCACAGTTACCGCAACAGTAACAGCAGACAGCGACAACGACGACACAGGAAATGCGAACCTTACAGCAGATAACGATTCAAGCAGCGCCGGAGACTTCGTAAGCACAGGCGCAACGATCGTAGGCGAGAACGTAACAATAGGCGGCTACAACGTAGCAGCAGGCACGCTTACCGGAGAATATGACGGATTAGCCGGCAACGGAAGCGTAACTGTGAACGCACAGAATAATGCAACAATGAACGGGGCGGTAACGGCAGGACAGACAACCGGCACGATAGATATCAATGCAGTTGCTGGCAACGCAGTAACAACAGCAGTGACAGGAACCCTTGACGCAGGCGGCGCGGTAACAGTAGACGCAGGGCTTGATGTAACGATTGCCGCAACAGTGGTCAGCGAAACCGGCACGATAGGTATCACAGCAACAGACGGAAACGTAACAACAACAGGAGCAGGCGCAACACTGACAGCCAATACGTTAGGCGGAACAGTGACCGTGACAAGCGGGAACAGCACAACGATTGGAGGCATAGTAAGCGCGGCAGACGGAGTATTAGTGAACGCAGGTAACAACCTTGCGATCAACAACAATATAGTCGCAGACTTTGTTGCAGGCGGACCTGGCGATGCAAGCCTGAACGCAGATACAGACTCAAGCAGCGGCGGCGATGTCACAATGGGCAACGTCCTGGTAACCGGTCAGAACGTAACCGTGACCGGATACAACGTACAGGCAGATGCCATAACAGCAGATGTCAACGCAACAATAACAGCGCAGAACGACGTGCAGTTAGATGATGCATACACAGCAACAGCCGGAATAGCAACAGTGACCGGAGGCAGGAACGTAACATCAGCGGCAGCCGGA
>JAUSMY010000034.1 GCA_030646035.1 Thermodesulfovibrionia bacterium
TACAGCATCAGGGTCTGTGTATCTGTATGTAGCTGTGCCGCAATCCACTTCACCGCTATTTACCTGAACTGTGAAATCAATATAATAGATGGGGTTTAAAGGGTCAGGGTTCTCAGTTATCCTCGGCAGCGGATTCCATGAAAGCACTCCAGAATTCTCATCTATGCTCAGGTCATCAAGAATCGTCGGGGCATAGTCAGGGTCATCTATAAGCGCGTCTGAAGCTATCTTGCTTACAATGCTCCATGTATACGACTCGCCGCCTGTAACATCAAGCTGATAACTGTAGTTGACCCCGACAGGAGCTGATGGAAGCGTCTCATTGATTATTGTCAGTGCCTCGTTGCATCCTGCCTCCCATGTCTTTGTAGCAGGAGTGGATCGCTGGATCCTCTCTGAAGAATCAAGAAATCTTGCCTCTATTTTATCAACACCGACAGTGGTCCCGACATATGAGAATGTTGCCTGACCATTACTGTCAGTTGTTACCAGACCTGTCACACCAGTATGCGGGCCGCTGATCACTTCAAAAGTAACCTCTACCCCCTCTTGAGGCACATCATCTTCAACTACTGTGGCTGTTAAATAATGTCTTGTGCCTGTAGGGTTTGTATCAATTAATGGAGATATATCTACATCACTGATTACAACAAGGCTCTCACCACGTGCAATAATATAAGGGGTTCCGACCGTTCCGTCAGGCGCGGTAAAATTTCCTTCTGATTCAACTGCGAGAGCCAGCACAAGAAAATCGCCAGGCCAAGTCTCAAATGCTTCATGGGTAGAAGCGCCCCAGTTAGATAGTGATGCATCAGTCAGACCAGCAAGTGCAGGATGTTCAGCTACAACATGAACGCTGTCGCGACCACCAAGTCCCTTTACAGTGAAGCCCCCCGAACTGAATGCATCAAGAAGTGGAACAGGAGTATTGCTCGATGAGTTATAATAATAACAGCTGAGGGTTATATATGCGCCTGTCTTCCCAGACTCAGCAACAGCAAAAGCTATGCCTCTGTTAACAAGAATATCTGCCTTATCGTTGCCGTAATGGAAAGACGGGTCTGCCCCTATGATAATTACATTTCCGGTAATTGCAGGGCCCCAGACATTAGAATTGGCTACTGCAGAAGCAATTATGGAAGAATCGGTACCACATGTCGGATCGCCCAAGATAATGGCTTTATAGTTAGCAAAATCATTAGTCGTCATTGCCCCCCACTGAGTACCATTAACAACATCAACCGTTAAACCAAGATTCTGAGCTTCAGTCGCTTCAGGACTGTTAATACCACCTGATACTGTTGTGTCAAGAATTAACACATCTCCAGCTGCATAGGCCTTCCCGCCACCAACTATCATTAAACAGACAAAAAACAATGTTAAGAACCTGAATGATCTTTCTGTTATATTCATGATAGCCTCCATATCAGCCCGGTTGACCGCCGTTATCTATCCTCTCAAAATCACCCTGTTTGCCCGTGGGCGGATCGAAAGGGATAATGTCCTGATCCAGGATGAAGAGCTGGTTTACCGGATCAATTGGGATTATAGTCTCCTGGCCTAAGGCAGGCAGCAGTTCGCCTGGCAGAACATACATCATATACTGTTCCTGACCGATCTGATAGACATAGACAGTGCCAGGATCAGGGCATTCAGGCTTGTCTATGGAAAATACCCAGGTATTATTATTCACATGAGACACCGCGTAGCATGTGCCTCTTACACCTGCAACCGCCGTCGGTGTATGTATCTCAAACTTCTTGCCTTCGGAGACGCCTGCAAGATCTTTGAGAATGTCCTTGGCGACAACCGCGGTCACCTTGCCCCTCTGGAGTTTTATTATCCCTTGATCCGCTTCAGGCGTGAAATATTCACTTATGTCAATTCTGCTCCTCTGTTCAAGCGCCAGTGTATTGCCGTCATTAAAAGTGATACGGGCGGAAGAACCGCTCTTGGTCCTTACAGCATCCTTGATGAATACAACATCTCCTGCCACGACCGATATAGCCGGCAGTTCTCCTCCTCTTAAGACATCTACCCTGCCGTTAACCTGGCTGAACTTGCCGACAGGTTCAGCAGCCTCTGCAACTACGGCCGCTGCAAGAAGAGAGAGGGTGAAAGAGACAAGGAATAAAATAAAGAAGATCTTATTTTTGCCCTGCATGATATTTTTATTATAGAAATGGTCTGGTTTCATTTTGCCTCCCGTTAAAATGTATATTCAACTGATGTTGTATAAATATTTCGTTTATAGTCGTAAAGAGAGACGTTTGAGTCAGCCCTGGTATGAGAATATTGCAGGTTCAGGCTTACATCATCGTTAGCCTGCCATTTAAGGCTTGCGGCACTGTTATAGGTCCTGTCCTTTCTTGCTGTATCATCAATCTTTTTAAACTTCTGCAGAAAGACCTCTCCTGTAAGGGTAAGTCCTACCCTGTCCCTGACTGGTATCATGGCAAAGATATTCATCCTGTTTCCGATGTTCTCCCAGTTCCTGCCATCTGTAAAATCCTTTGAACGTTCGTAGAGGTGGACCCCGGAATTCGGACAGTCGTATAAGGTGTAAAATATACGATTAACGAAGGAGGAAACCTGAAGATGAGCAAGACAAAAAGGACGAGGTATTCAGCAGAGTTTAAGGCAAAGATAGCCCTTGCAGCGTTGA
>JAUSMY010000035.1 GCA_030646035.1 Thermodesulfovibrionia bacterium
GCCAGGAAGCTGGTCAGCCGCGACTCGGACGCCAGCAGGTCGTAGTAACTGGCATCCAGCGCCCTCTCATCGACGTTCATGCCGATATGAAACAGATGCCGCTTGCGGTCATACAGGCCGCTGAAGTTCATGGCGCTGTAAAGGGCGCGGCAGCGTTCTGCAAGGCGCAGCAGGTCGGCCTGTGCTGGTGGATCATCGGGGCAGGATTTTTCCAGCTTGATGCAGGCCTGCGCCGCGGCGAGCAGCAAGCCGGCCAGGTTGCCGCTGTCTACCGACGAGACATAGGCCGGCAGCATGACCTCCAGTGTGCGGGTGTCGTACCAGTTCAGCAGATGGCCGTCGTGCTTGGACAGCTTGTCGATGCTGTCCAGCGATGCCTGCAGGCGGGCGATGACTTCTGCGGTCGTGATCCAGCCGAATTCGCGGGCGCAGCAGACGGACAGCAGGTACAGCCCGATGTTGGTGGGCGAGGTGCGGTGGGCCAGCGTGGGATCGGGCACCAGTTGCAGGTTGTCGGGCGGCAGGTGGTTGTCCTCGGGGCCCACGCAGCGCTCAAAAAAGCGCCAGGTGTCGCGCGCCAGCGCGTGCAGGTAACGCTGGTCCATGTTGCTGAGCGCGGGAGTATTGCTGGCGCGCGGCAGGCTGGCCCACCAAGCCGCCACAGGCGACGCGGCCCAGAGCAGGAACAGGGCGATGGCGGCCCCGGGATAGGCCGCCCACGGGGCCGCCATGGCCAGCGCCGCACACAGCAGCGAGGCCGGCGCATGTTGACGCACAAACACCGTGAGTTCGCGGCGCGACGCGGCCTGGGCCTGCGCCGCCGTGGTCCATTCCAGCAGCAAGCGGCGGCTCACGGCCATGCGCCAGACAGAGCGCACGGCTGCATCGAGCAGCATCAGGGACTGCGCCGGTAACTGGCTGAAAAGCCAGGCCGCGCTGCCCAGGGTGACGAGCAGCTCGCCGCGGCCCACCTGCAAAAAGTGACGCCAGGAGATACCGCGGCGCGTGGGCACCAGGCCGGCAAGCGCCCCCAGCAGCGGCCCGGCCAGCAGCGCGGCAAGGGCCGCCAGCAGCGCTGTGCCCAGTTGCAGCGCACCGGTAAACAGCACCCAGACCAGCAGCGCGAAGGTGGCAGGCACCACCAGCGAGCGGCGCAGGTTGTC
>JAUSMY010000036.1 GCA_030646035.1 Thermodesulfovibrionia bacterium
CAGGCCCCAGTTCTACTTCAGGACGACCGATGTTACAGGAATAGCACAGCTTCCTGAGGGAGTAGAGATGGTAATGCCCGGAGACAACGTAAATATAGAAGTTGAGCTCATAAGCAATATAGCGATGGAAGAGGGATTGAGATTTGCAGTAAGAGAAGGCGGAAGGACAGTTGGAGCAGGTGTTGTCGCAAAGATAATTGAATAGAACCGAACATATTCTAAACACTAAAAGGAAACGGGATAATGCAGGATATAATACTTTTACAGTGTACAAGCTGCAAGCACAAGAATTACTCGACCACCAAGAACAAGAAGAATACAAAAGAGAAGCTTAATCTCAAGAAATACTGCAAGCATTGCAGGGAGCACGTAATTCACAAAGAGACAAAGGCATAGAGAAAACCCAAAGATTAAAGATCAAAATTAAGCAAGATATTTTGAGCATATTAATTTTTTATTTTGATTTTGGTATAGGCCAGTAGCTCTAACGGTAGAGCGCCGGACTCCAAATCCGAGGGCTGGGGGTTCAAATCCCTCCTGGCCTGCCATTTTACTTTATTTTAAAGGGAAGGCGAAAGAATGTTTGAAAAAATAAAATTATTTTTCATGGAAGTAAAGGCAGAATTAAAGAAGGTTGTCTTTCCGGGCAGGGAGGAAGTGATAGGTTCGACCAAGGTCGTGCTTGTCCTGGTATTTATTACAGCATTTTTCCTTGGAGCGATAGATCTGGTTCTTTCGAAAATCATAGATTTTGTTATTAAATAAAGGAAATGTAACTATGGAATGGTATGTTGTGCATATTTACTCTGGTTTTGAGGATAAGGTCAAGGCTACTATTGAGGACGGCGCGCGCAGGCGGGGGCTGACTGAAAAGATCGAACAGATAATGATACCTACCGAAAAGGTGGTAGAGCTGAAGGCCGGGAAAAAGAAGCAGTTGGAAAGGAAGTTCTATCCGGGATATATCCTGATAAAGATGGAGCTTAATAACGAGACTTGGCATCTTGTCAGCAGCACACCGAGAGTCACAGGGTTTGTAGGCGGTGAGATACCTGCCCCGCTTGAGCAGGCAGAAGTGGACGTTATTATACGCCAGATGGAAGACGGTTCCGGTTCAAGGGTCAAGACCCAGTTCAACAAGGGTGATGATGTAAGAATAACTGACGGCGCCTTTGCCAATTTTAACGGTTTTGTTGATGAGATAGATGATGTTCACAATAAGCTGAAGATCATGGTCAGCGTATTCGGCAGACAGACATCTGTTGAGCTGGATTTCTTACAGGTTGAAAAGACATAAAAATAAATCGGATTTGTTGGAGGAATAAATGGCACCACAAAAAGAAGTAACAGCAATGGTAAAACTTCAGGTAACTGCAGGGAAGGCTAACCCGGCTCCGCCCATAGGGCCTGCGCTCGGGCCTCACGGCATCAATATTATGGATTTCTGCAATTCCTTTAATGCTCAGACAAAGGCGATGGGAGATACCATCGTTCCGGTTCTTCTTACTATATATAAGGACAGGTCATTTACTTTTATATTAAAGACGCCGCCTGCCTCTCAGCTCATAAAGAAAGCTGCCGGCATCATCAAGGGTTCCAGCGTTCCTAATAAGGATAAAGTCGGGAAGATATCCATGGCACAGGTGGAAGAGATAGCCAAGACCAAGATGCCGGATCTGAATGCATTCGATCTTTTAAAGGCTATGGAGACCATAAAAGGAACTGCCAGAAGTATGGGAGTAGAGATAACAGGTTAAAAATTCAATATCAATTTTGGTTTTTTATTGGGGGAACAATGAGCAAGAAACATGATGAAGCAAAAGGAAAGATAAACAGGGAAAATCAATATAACCTGAAAGAGGCGATTGACCTTGTCAAAGGGCTTGCGCATACGAAGTTTGATGAAACCGTTGACCTTGCCGTTAATATCGGCATTGACGCCAAGAAATCCGACCAGCTTGTAAGGGGCAGTGTTGTTCTCCCTCACGGACTCGGGAAGGAAGTGCGGGTCGTGGTCTTTGCAAAAGGCGATAAGGGCAAGGAGGCGATGGATGCCGGAGCTGATTTTGTAGGCGCTGATGACCTTGCCGATAAGATAAGCAAGGGCTGGTTTGAGTTTGACAGAGTAATTGCAACTCCTGACATCATGGGTGTTGTCGGTAAGATAGGCAAGCTGCTGGGGCCAAGGGGTCTCATGCCTAATCCGAAGACAGGTACTGTTACTTTTGATGTAGGGAATGCCGTTAAAGAGGCAAAGGCCGGAAAAGTAGAGTACAAGACAGAAAAGGGAGCCATTATCCATGTCCCGATAGGCAAGGTCTCATTTGAGAGCGAAAAGCTTTTTGACAATGCCCAATCTGTCATTAAATCTATCGTCAGGTCAAAGCCTTCTACAAGCAAGGGGAAATTTTTAAAGAAGATATCTGTTTCATCAACTATGGGAGCAGGTGTACCCGTAGATACACAGACAGCAGTACCGGCATAGATTGCAGGGATCAGCCATTATAAGGCTGATAAATATAAAGGTCAGAGACCGCAGGTGCTGCCCATTTTTACAGGGCAGCTTAAACAAGAGAGACACGAGACCGGAAACGGGCCGTATCGACCTGCGCAGATCGGAAAAAAGTTAAAAGCTGAAAGTGAAAAGTTTAAGGTTAGTTTGTTTTCAATACCTTTAAACTCTCAACTCTTAATTTTCAACTCTCAAACCGGGGTCTCTGATTATATGGAAAGGGGGGAAAGAAGCTGAAGAAAGAAGAGAAAGTCCACGTAATAGCAGAGCTCCACGAAAAGTTCAACAAGGCAACAGGTCTTATCTTTACCGATTACAGAGGGCTCACTGTTGAAGAGATATCCGATCTCAGGCAGAAGCTGAGGGAACATTCCTTCGAATACAGGGTAGTAAAGAACACTCTTGCCAAGAGAGCTGCAGTTGATACACCTGTTGATGCCGCAAAAGAGATATTCAAAGGCCCGTTAGGAGTGGCGTTCGGCTATGATGATCCTGTTTTGCTTGCCAAGAAGATGCTTGAGTTCAGCAAGGGAAACGAAAAGCTCCAGATCAAAGGAGGGATTGTTGAAGGCGGGGTCTGCAATGCCGCGGAGATCAAGACGATCTCAGAGCTTCCGTCAAGAGAAGTTCAGCTGTCAATGCTTATCGGGGCCATGCAGTCGCCTATCAGCAAGCTTGCAAGGCTGCTGAATGCGTCAGTCGCTCAGATTGTTTACGCAATGGAAGCGCTTAAGACTAAGCGTGATTCATAAACTAAATTTATAATTTATTTTAAAAAAATCAGGAGGGAACATGTCAGCAACAAAGGAAGATGTATTTGGATTTATTGACAAGATGACGATTCTGGAGATATCAGAGTTCATTAAGGAGTTTGAGACAAGATACGGCGTCAGCGCAGCAGCGCCTGTCGCGGCAGCGGCAGCAGCAGCTCCGGCAGCAGCAGCCGTGGAAGAGAAGACCAGCTTTGATGTAGTTCTTACTGCAGCGGGTGACAAGAAGATACAGGTGATAAAGGTTGTCAGGGAGATCACCAGCCTCGGCCTTAAAGAGGCAAAAGACCTTGTTGACGGCGCGCCAAGTCCTGTTAAGACCGGCGTGACAAAGGATGAAGCAGAGGCGATCAAGGCAAAGCTTGTAGAGCAGGGCGCAACTGTAGAAGTTAAGTAAATAATTGATAAACGAGTTTCGGGCACAGACGGTTCAGATGCCGGACTGTGCCCGATGGATAAACTTCTGTTTACAAAAGGAGAAATATGGCCAGTAGTTCTAGGGTTAGAAAAAATCTTGGGAAGTCGTCAGAAGAGGTGCTTGCCATTCCTGATCTTCTTGAGATCCAAAAGCGATCTTATTACCGTTTCTTGCAGCAGGATATCCAGCCTTCCAAAAAAGAGGATATAGGTTTACAGGCGGCCTTCAGCAGCGTCTTCCCTATATTTGATTATAATGAAACAGCATCCATGGAGTTTGTCGAATATGTAGTCGGCAAGCCTAAATTTGATGCAAGGGAATGCCTGGAGAGGGGCGTGAACTATGCGACCCCTTTAAAGATAAAGGTCAGGCTGAATCTCTGGGAAAAAGATGATTCCGGCAAAAAAATAATAAAAGAATCCAGGGAGCAGGAAGTTTATTTAGGAGAGCTCCCGCTGATGACAGATACCGGCACTTTTATTATTAACGGCATCGAGAGGGTCATTGTAAGCCAGCTGCACAGGTCACCCGGAGTATTTTTCAGCCCGGACAAGGTAAAGACGAGCTTAGGCGGTAAAACGCTTTTTTCTGCCCGGATAATACCGGCAAGAGGGTCATGGTTTGACTTTGAGTTCGACTCAAAAGATATCCTTTATGTAAGGATCGACAGAAGGAAGAAGCTTCCTGCCACGATAATACTCAAGGCCCTTGACTATTCCGAAGAAGCTATCCTGAAGATGTATTATCCCACTGAAGTCATAAATATCAAAAAAGGCGCTGTGACCCGCAAGGTAAGTGATGTGCTGGTAGGGTTGAGGGCGTCTATCGAGATAATCGCTCCAAAGACAAAAGAGGTAATAGTCAAAGAGAACGGCAAGATCACAGACTCTGTATATAAGAAGATCCAGGCTGCCGGGATAGATAGTATCCCTCTCTTGAAAGAAGACCTTATCGGCAGGGTTACGCTGAAGGACATTATTGACCCTGAGACCGGAGAGGTCATTCTGGAAAGCAACGAAGAAATAAGCGAGGATATATTTAATAAGATATCTTCTTTTAAAGAGGTTGAGCTTCAGCTCCTGTTCATTGACGGCATCAGGTATCTTCCTTCACTTAGAAACACATTAATGATGGATAAGGTAGTTACTAAAGATGAGGCGCTCACCCAGATATATAAAAAGCTGAGGCCTGGAGACCCGCCTTCTATGGCCGATGCTGAAGCGCTCTTCAACGGGCTCTTCTTTGACCCCAAGAGATATGATCTTTCAACTGTCGGAAGGTTGAAGCTGAACAAACGCCTGCGCCTTGACATTCCTCTGGAGACGAGGATCCTGACGGATAAGGATATCATTGAGATCTTCCGTTATTTATTTGAGTTAAGGGCCGGCCGCGGAGAGATCGATGATATTGACCACTTGGGAAACAGAAGGATAAGGGCTGTCGGCGAGCTTCTGGAGAATCAGTTCAGGATAGGCCTTGTGAGGATGGAGAGGGCCATCAAGGAAAAGATGATACTTGCGGAACTTGAGACTGCAATGCCGCATGACCTTATAAACGCAAAGACTGTTATTGCCGTGATCAAGGAGTTCTTCGGATCGAGCCAGCTGAGCCAGTTCATGGATCAGACAAACCCCTTATCAGAGATAACGCATAAAAGAAGGCTCAGTGCCCTCGGGCCCGGCGGTCTTACAAGGGAGAGGGCAGGTTTTGAGGTCAGGGATGTTCACCCTACTCATTACGGCCGTATATGTCCTGTTGAAACTCCTGAAGGCCCGAATATCGGACTGATAACATCGCTGGCCACTTATGCAAGGGTCAATGATTTTGGTTTCATAGAGACTCCTTACAGAATAGTGAAAGACGGCACCGCTACTAAAGAGATAGAGTATCTGTCTGCCATAGACGGTGAAAAGCATATCATTGCGCAGTCAACGACTCCTCTGGATAAGGACGGCAACCTCATAGGTGAGACTGTCGCAGGCAGGTCAGGAGGGGACTTTAAGATGCTGAACCCCAATGACATTCAGTATATGGATGTCTCTCCAAAACAGATCGTCAGCGTTGCAACAGCGCTCATTCCTTTTCTTGAAAATGATGACGCCAACAGGGCGCTCATGGGCTCCAACATGCAGAGGCAGGCTGTCCCGCTGCTCCATACAGAAGCCCCAAGGGTCGGCACCGGAATGGAAGTTGTAGCAGCCAAGGGTTCTGGAGTTGTCATAACTGCCAAACGGGCCGGAGAAGTTGCGTCTGTTGATTCTGCAAGGATAATAATCAAGGCTAATGACGGCGGAGTGGATATTTATACACTCGTAAAGTTCTATAGATCCAACCAGGCTACGAGCGTTAATCAGAAGCCTATCGTAAAGCTGGGGGACTCTATAAAAAAAGGACAGGTAATAGCTGACGGGCCTGCTACCGACATGGGCGAACTGGCCCTCGGCAAGAACGTCATGCTTGCCTTCATGCCATGGGGCGGGTACAACTTTGAGGATGCCATTATTATCAGCAAACGCCTCGTTAAGGAAGATGTATATACATCAGTACATATCGAAGAGTTCTCTATAGAGGCCAGGGAGACAAAGCTCGGGCCTGAAGAGATAACAAGGGATATACCGAACATCGGCGAAGAGGCACTCAGGAACCTTGATGAGAGCGGGATAATAAGAATAGGTGCCAAGATCAAGCCCGGAGATATACTTGTCGGCAAGGTCACCCCAAAGAGCGAGACACAGCTTACACCTGAAGAGAAGTTACTCAGGGCCATCTTCGGTGAAAAGGCTGAAGAGGTCAGAGAGGACTGCCTTTATGTTCCGCCCGGGATCAACGGTACTGTGCTGGATGTAAAGATATTCACAAGAAAGAGCGCCCAGAAGGACAAGAGGGCAAAGAGCATTGAAGAGGATGAGATAGCCAGCCTTGAACGCGACCATGAGGATGAGGCGGCCATATTAAAAGAGAACAACTATGCCAGGATGAGAAAGCTTCTGCTGAATCAGACGGTTACTGAAGGGATAAAGTCTCAAAAGACAAGCGATCTCATATGCGCGAAAGGGAAACAGCTTACAGCAAAGATCCTTGAAGAGGTCCCTGATAAACTTCTTTCCAAGATAGGTATCGCAAACGAGAATATCACAGAAGAGGTTGTAGCAATTGCAAAGGAGATACTCTCGGGTTTAAAGAAGCTTGAAAGCTATTACGAAGAGAAGAAGGAGAACTTTAAGAAAGGCGATGTGCTTCCTCCGGGTGTTCTTAAGACCGTAAAGGTTTATATAGCCATGAAGAGGAAGATCCAGGTCGGAGACAAGATGGCAGGAAGGCATGGCAATAAGGGAGTTATCTCTATAATAGTTCCTGAAGAGGATATGCCTTATATGCCTGACGGGACACCTATTGATATAGTCCTTAACCCTCTTGGCGTTCCCTCACGTATGAATGTGGGTCAGATCCTGGAGATTCATCTCGGGTGGGCGGCAAAGGAGCTTGGGATATTTGTGGCTACGCCTGTTTTTGAAAGTATTAAAGAGACAGAGATAAAGGATCTGTTAAGAGAGGCAAAACTGCCTGCAAGCGGGCAGATAATCCTGCATGACGGCAAGACCGGGGAGCCTTTCAATAACGCTGTTACGGTAGGCTGCATGTATATGATGAAGCTCCATCACCTGGTAGAGAACAAGATGCACGCGCGTTCCATAGGGCCTTATTCACTTGTAACGCAGCAGCCGCTCGGAGGCAAGGCGCAGTTCGGCGGACAGAGGCTCGGTGAGATGGAGGTCTGGGCGCTTGAGGCATACGGCGCTGCATCCACACTTCAGGAATTTCTTACTGTAAAGAGTGACGATGTGGCCGGAAGGTCGCGCGTTTATGAAGCTATTGTCAAAGGCGATGCAAATCTTGAGCCGGGCGTTCCTGAATCATTCCATGTTCTTATCAAGGAACTCCAGAGCCTTGGCCTTGATGTGGAACTTCTGGAAGACAAGCTGTCACACGACGGAGACCAGGGTTCTGAAAAGCACAAACATACAGCCTCGGATAAGGGAAAAGGGGGTAAATAACACGTGGAAGATATATATTCGATTTTTGAAAAGCCGAAAAACCCGACAGAGTTTGAGGTGATAAAGATAAAGCTTGCCTCTCCTGAAAAGATAAGGGCAT
This sequence comes from Thermodesulfovibrionia bacterium, assembly GCA_030646035.1. Classification (NCBI taxonomy): domain Bacteria; kingdom Pseudomonadati; phylum Nitrospirota; class Thermodesulfovibrionia; species Thermodesulfovibrionia bacterium. The sequence goes on from JAUSMY010000036.1 coordinate 7,856, forward strand.
GGTCATATGGAGAGGTTACAAAACCTGAAACAATAAACTACCGTACCTTCAAACCTGAAAGGGACGGCCTCTTCTGTGCCAAGATATTCGGCCCTGTCAAGGACTGGGAGTGCATCTGCGGCAAGTACAAGAGGATGAAACACAGGGGAGTGGTCTGTGATAAGTGCGGCGTTGAGGTCATCCAGGCAAAGGCAAGACGGGAAAGGCTCGGCCACATAGAGCTGGCGACCCCTGTTGCTCATATATGGTTTTTAAAGGGGATACCTTCAAGGATAGGCACTCTTCTTGATATGACCATGAGACAGCTTGAGAGGGTGCTCTATTTTGAGAGCTATGTTGTTGTTGACCCCGGCGATACCAAGCTGAAGGAACAAGACCTTCTCACAGATGAGGAGTTTAGAAAAAAGACACAGGAATTAGGCGACACGTTCAAGGCAGGCATAGGCGCAGAGGCTGTAAGGGAACTGCTCAGAAGCATAGATCTTGATGCCCTCAGCAAGTCATTAAGGCTCAAGATCCAGGCATCTTCCTCAATAGGCGTCAAGAGAAAACTTACCAAGAGGCTGAGGGTTGTAGAGGCGTTCAGGAAATCAGGCAACAAACCTGACTGGATGATAATGGATGTCATACCGGTACTTCCGCCTGACCTTCGTCCGCTGGTTCCGCTTGAAGGCGGCAGATTTGCAACATCTGACCTTAACGATCTTTACAGAAGGGTCATTAATAGAAATAACAGGCTTAAGAGGCTTATGGAGCTTAAGGCTCCAAGCGTTATCATACGTAATGAAAAGAGGATGCTGCAGGAGGCTGTTGACGCGCTGTTTGATAACGGCAGGAGAAGTAAGGTACTGAAGGCTGCTACAAAGAGGCCTCTCAAATCACTCAGTGATATGCTCAAGGGCAAGCAGGGGCGTTTCAGGCAGAATCTCCTTGGTAAGAGGGTTGATTACTCAGGCCGTTCGGTTATCGTTGTAGGTCCTGATCTTAAACTCCATCAATGCGGAGTTCCAAAGAGCATGGCGCTTGAGCTCTTCACACCTTTTGTCTTCAGCAAGCTTGAAGAGAAGGGATATGTCACTACGATAAAGGCTGCAAAGAAGATGGTTGAGAGGGGAGATGAGGCTATCTGGGACTGTCTTGACGAGGTCATCAGGGAGCATCCGGTCCTTCTTAACAGGGCGCCGACCCTTCACAGACTTGGCATTCAGGCATTTGACCCTGTGCTTGTAGAGGGCAAGGCTATAAAGCTTCACCCGCTTGTATGTACGGCATTTAACGCTGACTTTGACGGCGACCAGATGGCTATTCATATTCCTCTTTCGATAGAGGCGCAGATAGAGGCAAGGGTGCTTATGATGTCTGTTAATAATATCCTCAACCCTTCTAACGGTGAGCCGATAACAATACCTTCGCAGGACATGGTCCTGGGCATTTACTATCTCACAAAGAAGAAGACAGGGGCAAAAGGAGAAGGCAAGACCTTTTACGGTCCGGAAGAAGTGAGGATAGCTTATGATGCAGGAGTAGTAAGCGTGCATGCCGCTGTTAAGGTGAGAATGAACGGCGCTTTTGTTGACACAACAGTCGGCCGCATCATCCTTAATGAGATAGTGCATGAAGATATACCATATGAGATGGTGAACAAGGTAATGACCAAGAAAGAGGTCGGAAAGCTTATCAGCTATTACTACAAGAGGGTTGGAAGAAAAGAGACGGTCGCTTTCCTTGATAATATTGAGAAGATAGGATTTAAATATGCGACCATATCAGGTTCCTCGATCTGCATAGATGACATGCATATCCCGCACCAGAAGACCGAGTTCATAAAGAAGGCGGAGCATGAGGTACTGGATGTAGAGACACAGTATTCTGACGGCCTTATCACAAACGGCGAGCGGTATAACAAGGTCGTGGACATATGGGCGCAGGTCACAGAGAAGGTCGCGGATGCGATGATGAAGGAACTGGGCGCTGAAGGCGTAAAGCATGTTGAAAAGCTTACTGATGACGAACTTAAAGAGCTTCGTTCATTTAATAATATCTTCATGATGGCAGATTCCGGCGCAAGGGGTTCTGCCGCACAGATAAGGCAGCTGGCAGGAATGAGGGGACTTATGGCAAAGCCTTCGGGTGAGATCATCGAGACCCCGATAACCGCTAACTTCAGGGAAGGGCTGGCGCCGCTTCAATATTTCATCTCAACGCACGGCGCGAGAAAGGGGCTTGCCGACACGGCGTTAAAGACGGCAAACTCAGGTTACCTCACAAGAAGACTTGTCGATGTCACCCAGGATGTTGTTATTTCGCAGGATGACTGCGGCACACGTGACGGGATCGAGGTCGCAAGCCTTGTAGAGAGCGGCGAGATCATTGAACCGCTTGAGGAGAGGATATTCGGAAGAGTATCAGCAGAAGATGTTAAGGACCCGATAACCGGAAAGGTGATAGCAAAGAGAAACGTGGAGATAAACAGCCAGCTTTCTCAGGATATAGTTGGTGCAGGAATAAGCAACGTCAAGATAAGGTCTGTTCTTACATGTGAGTCAAAACACGGTGTCTGCAGGCAGTGTTACGGCAGGGACCTTGGAAGAGGCGAACCTGTAGAGATAGGCGCAGCCGTTGGTATAGTGGCAGCGCAGTCCATAGGTGAGCCCGGGACACAGCTTACCATGAGAACCTTCCATATCGGCGGTACAGCAACAAGAATGGTCGAGCAGAGCGTGCTTAAGGCCAAGAATAACGGATCGGTACAGTTCATTGACCTCCCTACAGTTCAGTTCGATGATGTTAATAATGTCAATAAAGAAAAATATCTTGTCGCGCTTAGCCGTAATGGAAGCATCGCAATCGTGGATTCAAAAGGAAGAGAGAAGGAAAAATATTCTGTAGTTTATGGAGCAAAGATAAAGGTCAAGGATGGCCAGAAGATAAATGCGGGAGATCTGCTTGTAGAGTGGGATCCGTACTCAATACCGATCGTCACGCAGGTCGGCGGCAAGATAGCTCTTGGAGATATTATAGAAGGCGTAACGGTTAAGGAAGAGGTTGATGAAGTTACAGGGCTTTCGCATAAAGTTGTTATCGAGTACCCGCCTGACAGAAGGCCGAGGCTTTCCATTAAGGATGAACATGGGAGAGCCACACAGAAGATCCCGGGCACAAACAATATTGCGCGATACCTGCTTTCACTTGGTTCTCATCTTCTTGTTGACAGAGGGGATCTCGTACAGCCCGGTGACATAATTGCCAAGATCCCGAGAGAGACTTCAAAGACAAAGGACATCACCGGAGGACTTCCGCGTGTTGCCGAACTCTTTGAGGCAAGGAAGCCGAAAGAACATGCTGTCGTCAGTGAGATCGACGGTATTGTGGAATTCAAGGGCTTTCACAAGGGCATGAGAGTTGTAAATGTAAGAGGCGGCACGGATACGAGAGAGTACAACATACCAAAGGGCAAGCACCTCAGTGTAAACGAAGGCGAGTTTGTGAAAGCCGGTGAACCTCTCATGGACGGCTCTGTAAATCCGCACAGCATACTGGAGATCCTCGGACCCAAAGAGCTTCAGCGTTATCTTGTGGGAGAGGTGCAGAAGGTCTACAGGCTTCAGGGCGTCTCTATCAACGACAAGCACATAGAAGTTATCGCCAGGCAGATGATGAAGAAGGTGAAGATCGAGGATTCAGGAGATACAGGATTTCTCGAAGGCGAGCAGGTCGACAAGGCAGACTTTGAGGCCGAGAACCTGAAGATGGTGAAACAGAAGGGGCAGCCTGCAAAGGCGAAACCTATCCTGCTTGGTATCACAAAGGCATCACTTAGCACTTACAGCTTTATCTCCGCAGCCTCTTTCCAGGAGACCACAAGGGTGCTCACAGAGGCGGCCATAAGCGGAGCGACTGATGAGCTGAGAGGGCTTAAAGAGAATGTGATCATGGGAAGACTTATCCCTGCCGGTACAGGAATGCCGAGGTATAAAGATACTTTTCTTGGGACAGTAGAAAAAGAATAATTTTCAATTTGTAGGGATGAGCCTGTTTTGTATTGCACATACAGGCTCATCCCTTTTTTTATTTCCGGCAAAAAACCACAAAAAACTATTGATAATTCTTTATAATTAATGATCGTGAATATACAGGAAAGGATAATACGCCCGATATTGGTCATTGCCGGCGTTATATCGTTTGGCACAGCAGGCTATTTTTTTGTAGAGGGATGGAATTTATTCGATTCCCTTTACATGACGATAATAACCCTGACCACTGTAGGGTATGGGGAGATCCACCCCCTTTCAATGGCAGGAAGGTTTTTTACCATTATTCTTATAATGTTTGGCGTGGGAGCGATGCTTTACGCGCTTGGCGTCGGGGCCAGATTGATATTTGAAGGAGAAATCAGAGAGGTTTTCGGGAGGAGCAAATTGGATAAAAAAATTCAAAGCATAAAAGACCACTATATTATCTGCGGGCATGGAAGGATGGGAAAGATCATCTGCAAGGAGATGCTCCAGCACGGGGCGCCCTTTGTAGTGATTGAGAATTCAGTTGAAAACCCTGCGCTTGCAAGCCCGGGAGTGCTCATGCTAAAAGGGGATGCGACACAGGATGCAGACCTGAAAGAGGCTGGTATCGAGAGGGCAAAGGGGCTGATATCGGTGCTGCCGTCAGATGCCGACAACCTGTATGTGGTTCTTTCTGCCAGAGGGCTGAACCCAAAGCTCAGGATAGTTGCGAGGGCAGGCGAGGAAGGGTCTGACAAGAAACTTCTAAGGGCAGGGGCTGACAACGTCATATCGCCTTATCAGATCGGCGGGCTCAGGATAGCGCACACACTTCTTAAGCCGTCAGTTGTAGACTTTTTAGAATTTGCAACACGCAGCGGAAACCTTGAGCTCCAGATAGAAGAGGTAAAGGTTAAGAAGGAATCAAACTTTACCGGCAGGACACTTGATGAGTGCGGGCTCCGCAAGGCATTGAGGGTCATAATTGTGGCGATAAAGAGAGAGACAGGGGAGATGGAATTCAACCCCACATCATCAAGCATTATCAAGACAGGTGATACGCTTATCGCAATGGGTGAAAAGAAACAGCTTAAAGAGCTTGCGCAGTTGATCGGAGCGTAAGATCAATCAATTTCTATGATCTACCTGAATAACAGGCTTGTTCCTGACAGCAAGGCGGTTGTCTCTGTCTTTGACCACGGTTTTCTCTATGGCGACGGTATTTACGAGACTCTCAGGGCGTATGATGGTGTGGTCTTTAAGATCGAAGAACATATTGAAAGGCTCTTTAATTCCGCAGCTCTTATCAGATTGGATATATCCAAAACTCCTGAAACGATAATCAGGGCTGTAAATAAGACGGGTAAGGCGAACAGGCTGTCTGATGCCTATATAAGAATAACAGTATCAAGGGGTAAGGGGCCTATAGGGCTGGATCCGGCACTCTGTCCAAAACCCACCTTCGTTATTATCGCCAATCCCTTTCATGGATACCCTGCTGCTTATTATAAGAGAGGCGTGAATGTCGCCATAGTGAATACCAGGCGGAACTTCAACAAGTCCATTGACCCTGCGATCAAGTCGCTTAATTTCCTGAATAATATACTCGCAAAGATAGAGGCGAAAGAGAGGGGCGCGTATGAGGCGATCATGCTGAATTACAGCGGCTATATTACCGAAGGCACAATAAGCAATATCTTTTTTGTAAAGAACAGAACCCTTTATACCCCTGAAGTCAGTGTCGGCATCCTCAACGGTATTACGCGCATGGCAATTATCGGCATTGCGAAAGAGCTTGGAATAAAGGTTCGCGAGGGAAAGTTCAGGCCCGCTCATATCTATGGCGCTGAGGAAGTCTTTATATCAAACACGACCATGGAGGTAATGCCTGTTGCAAAGGCAGACGATATAAAGATCGGCAGCGGCCCCGGCAAGATCACAAAGGCCATCCATCAGGAGTACAAAAGAAAAGTTGCTGAATACGTAAAGCAACAATATAAGGCTTGACAAGTAAAGCCATAAAACTATATAAATGGATAGCGAGCCGTAATAAGCACTGCATATAAAAAGGTTATCTACAAAATAAGGGGGAAAATGATGGTAAGGAATATAAGGATCTTTTTATTTTCTTTTTGTCTGTTTTTAATAATGGCAGCGCCTTTATTTGCGATAGCTAAGAGCACCGCACCTGCCAGAATGGTCTATGTTACCAATGCCGGCAATAATACCGTATCTATCATCGATGCTTCAAAGGCAGAGGTTGTAAATACGATCAGGGTTGGTGTATGGCCGGCAGGTATTGCGATAGACCATGAATCCCATAAGGCTTACATTGTCAACTCAAGCCCTTCAGATAATAATGTCTCAGTAATAGACCTTAAGAGCAACTCTCTGGTCGGCACTATCAAAGTGGGAACAGGCCCGATGCATATAGCATTGGATACCGCATCAAAAAAGGCATATGTCACTAATACGGATAATAATAACAATACAATATCAATTGTAGACATAGGGAATAATACTGCGACAGGCAATATAAAGGTCGGCAAGGAGCCTTTTGGCCTGGCCCTTGACCCGAAAAGAAGCAGGCTCTTTGTCGTCAATTCAGGAGAAGACACAGTATCTGTAATTGACCTGAAGAAGAATTCAGTTATAGCAACAATACCTGTCGGCAATGTGCCTCTTGGCGCCGCGTACAGCCCTGCCAGCGGCAGGATATATGTAGCCAATCATAACAGCAACAGCATCTCAGTCATAGATCCTGAAAGCAACAAGGTTGCTGCATCTATAAGCGTCGGGAAGAACCCGTGGTACATAGGGGTTGATACTGCGCATAACAGATTGTATGTTCCTAACAGATCGGCTGATATCGTCAGTATAATTGATGCTGCATCAAATAAGGTCATGGGCTCTATAAAGGTCGGCAATGACCCGCTTGGCATTACTGTTGACTCTGCCAACAACCGTGCCTATGTTACAAACCACAAGGACATCAGCGTTTCAGTTATAGACACGGAAAATAATGTTGTCATTAACACTATAAAACTGAGCCTTACCCCGAGCAGTCCGTATGCAGGATCGCCCTGGGATGTTGCTGTGGATTAGATTTATTCAGGATGCTGTATTAACAGTATGAAATAATATAAATAGATCAAAAGGAGAGTAAATGAAATTTAAAAGTCTGGGAATATTAGCAGTCTCAATTTTTGCAGTTGCGGTCTTTGCCCTTCCTGTCTGGGCTAATGGCACAGGCAAACTTATCTATGTCACAAACTCTGGCAACAATACGGTATCGGTTATTGACCCTGCAAAAAATGAGGTCATCAACACGATAAGGGTCGGTGTCTGGCCTGCGGGCATTGAGGTGGATGCTGCTTCAGGCAAGGCGTATGTAGTTAATTCGAACACAGGCGACAGCAGCGTATCAGTCGTTGACCTTAAGAGTAATTCGGTTGTAGCTAATATGAAAGTCGGTGTAGGCCCCATGGCTATAGCGCTTGATACAGCTGCCGGTATAGGATATGTTGCTGACGCGGAGAACATGGTCGATGGAAAGAACCTTAGCCACACGCTTTCTGTAATTGACCTGAAGACAGCCAAGGTCCTGAAGCAGATCGATGTAGGAGTCGGTCCGTTCGATCTTAAGCTTGCCGGGAAGAACCTCTTTGTAAGTAATTCAGGCGAGTGGACGGTCGCTTTTGTCAGCACAGCCGATCATAAGGTTGTGAAGACCCTGAAGGTCATTGATACGCCTTTAGGGGTTGCGGTAGATAAGAACAAGGCTTATGTAGCGGTACACGGCAAAGGCTCTGTTCAGGTATTTGATACAGAAAAGATGGAAGAGCTCAGCACCATAAAGGTCGGCAATACCGCCTGGTATATCGCAGTTGACCATCCAAAGAACAGGGCATATGTAAGCAAGAGAGAGGAAGGCGCTGTAACGGTCATAGATACAGCCACAGATAAGGTCATCGCTGATATAGCTGTAGGCAAAGGCCCTATCGGAGTTGCCGTAGATTCAGCGAGCAACAGGCTCTATGTAGTAAATCACGAGGATGTTTCTGTCTCGGTCGTTGACACGACAAGCAATAAAGTAGTCGCTACGATCAAGCTCGCACCTGCAACTGACAGCACTTACTCAGGCTCGCCCTGGGGCATTACGATCAACTAAATTTTAAATATTCTGATTTCATGGGCCGGCGGATCATTCTGCCGGCCCTTTTTGTTTTTTCGCTTTTCCATTTATTACCATCTTGCCTAAAGCAAATATTTTTTTCTTTACAATCATAATAGAAATGCAATATAGTACGCCATCGACTCAGCGACTGACTCTATTTCAAAAACAAGGGGGTAAGGACATGTTAAGGTTTAAAGCAGATTTTTTAGCAGTGATTCTTTTAGCGGCAATTTCGCTCATTGGAGCGAAAGCAGAGGCTGCGCCTTTTGCTTATATCACAAACGCTAGCGGTTTTAGCAACAATGTCTCTGTCATAGACACAGCAATCAATACAGTGGTTGCGACAGTGGCAGTAGGGACCAGTCCTGTTGGCGTTTCAGTGAATCCAACAGGCACAAGGGTCTATGTGACAAACGTCGGCAGCAACAATGTCTATGTCATAGACACAGCAACCAATGCAGTGGTTGCGACAGTGCCGGTAGGAACCAATCCTTATGGCGTTTCAGTGAATCCGGCTGGCACAAGGGTCTATGTGGCAAACCTCTTCAGCAACAATGTCTATGTCATAGACACAGCAACCAATGCAGTGGTTGCGACAGTGGCAGTAGGGACCAGTCCTCCTGGCGTTTCAGTGGATCCAACAGGCACAAGGGTCTATGTGACAAACTCCGAGAGCGCCAACGTCTCTGTCATAGATACAGCAACCAATACAGTTGTTGCGACAGTGCCGGTAGGGATTGGGCCTTTTGGCGTTTCAGTGAATCCGGCTGGCACAAGGGCCTATGTGGCAAACCAGAGCAGCAACAATGTTTCTGTCATAGACACAGCAACCAATACAGTTGTTGCGACAGTGCCGGTAGGGATTGGGCCTTCTGCCCTTGGTCAGTTTATAGGGCCTGAACAATACGAATCTTTTATTCTTACCATTACAGGCTCCGGCAACGGCTCAGGCACTGTATCTGAAACCGGCATTGACTGCACCATAACCAATGGCACATCCGGCGGTGATTGCTCAGAGGTCTATGATGATGGCACTGTAGTAAGCCTTACACCTTCAGCTGATGCCGGTTACACCTTCACAGGCTGGAGCGGGGATTGTGATGCCGATGGGCAGGTGACGATGGATGCTGATAAGACCTGCACAGCAACATTTACATGCTCTGACCCCTATGAAATCATTAACGATCTTTATGATTCTGTTAACACAGAAGTTGCGCTGCGCAGTATAAGAATCAGGCTTAAAGGTACACTGGACAGTTGCTTTAACAGAATGCCTGCAGCGATTGATGGAGACATCCGGTCACTAAACTATGCCGTAAGATATATTGAGCAGTTCAAGATGTATGTAAATAAATATATTAAAACAGGTGAGATTAACGGAGAGACAGGAGATGGACTGCTCCAAAGAGCTGATGACCTGATTGCTTCATTTACCTGCGAAGAGACTCCTGAACCATAATTGATAATCAAAAAACAGGCGGCAGGGAGATTCCTGCCGCCTGTTATTATTTTCACAAAAATCTCCTGACATAAAACTTCCTCAATTCTTCTGCTAAAAACAGGCCGATGCTGAAAGGAATCAAGACTATCAATACCTTCTGTCCCAGAGGGGCTGTCCCGAAGATTTTATTTGCAATAGGATTGTAGATGATAAATGCCGAAAGGATTATCTCTAATATCACGCCGAGTAAAATCAGCCTGTTTGAAAAAAAACCGATGCTGAAGACAGATTCCCTGGATGAACGGCATGCAAAGACATTTCCAATTTGTGAGATGATAATTCCGGCAAGGCATGCTGTTGTTGCCTGTATATAAAGTAAATTATTCGCAGGAAGCATCGTTCCCCACTGCCATCCTCCGGAGTTGAGCACATAGAAGAATCCGAACATGCCGGCAAGCGCCTCAATAGGGCCGAGGAATAGATATGCCCTGCCAAGCGTATTAAAGTTCAGGAGCCTTTCCTCCGGGCCTCTCGGAGGCTGGCTCATAACATCTTTTGTCGGCCTCTCAGCGCCAAGCGCAAGCGCGGGGAAGAGGTCTGTCCCAAGGTCGATAACAAGTATCTGCATAATTGTAAGAGGCAGAGGGATATTGAAGATGATATATCCGATATACGGTACAGCCTCAGGAATATTGGATGCAAATATGTAGCTGATAAATTTTCTGATATTCGAAAATATGCTTCTTCCTTCCTCTACCGCATTGACGATCGAGGCGAAATTATCATCAAGCAGGATCATATCAGAAGCCTCTCTTGCAACATCTGTCCCGGTTATCCCCATCGCAATGCCGATGTTCGCCTTCTTCAGCGCAGGTGCGTCATTGACCCCGTCACCGGTCACGGCAACACGCTCTCCTTCATCCTGCAGAACAGAGACTATCCTCATCTTATGAAGGGGCGTCATGCGCGCGAAGATGATCTCTTCTGCTGAAAGCTTCTCTCTTAATTCATTGTCAGTGATGGCATTCATCTCATGCCCTTCAATAAGGACGGGCTCATTTTTGACAAGCCCGATCTGCCTGCCTATCGCAGTGGCAGTCCTGCCCGCATCGCCTGTTATCATGATGACCTTGATGCCTGCTGCCTTGCATTTTTTTATAGCTTCCGGCACTTCCGGCCGTGGCGGATCCTGAAGCCCCATCAGGCCTGTGAAGACGAGGTCTTTTTCTAAAACCTCATCTTCCCATTTTCCTATCTTCCCATCTTCCTTTATTTCTTTATACGCGAATGCGATAACTCTTAATCCTTCATCCATCATTGAGTGATAAGCCTGAGTAATCGTATTTTTATTATCCTCGCTCATCGCCTCAGCTTTGCCGTTTATAAGAATTGAATTGCATAGCGGAAAGACCGTCTCCATGGCGCCTTTGGTGAAAACAACTACCCCCCCTTCGCCCCCCCTTGTAAAGGAGGGGATAAATGAAGTTCCCCCATTTGCAAGGCCAACAGTAGGTGCCTTAAGCAGGGGCGAAGGGGGGGTGTTTACCGTTGTCATCCTCTTTCTCTCTGAATCAAAAGGTATCTCGTAAACTCTTTCAGAATGCAGGTCGCCGATAGCCTCTCTTGCAGCTTTCAGGATTGCTACCTCGGTGGGATCGCCTTTGTAAATATCATTTTCAAAAGTCGCATTGTTGCAGAGGGATGCGGTTGCCATAAGCATGTCAGGGGAGGGAACTGCTGACCCCTCTTTTTCTAATCTCCATATCTTCTGAACCTCCATCTTATTCTGTGTAAGCGTGCCTGTCTTGTCAGTGCAGATGACTGTGACAGAGCCGAGCGTCTCAACGGAATTGAGCGTCTTTATCAATGCCTTCTTCTTCGCCATCCTCTGGCTCCCCATTGCAAGCGAGAGCGTGACCGTAGGCAAAAGGCCTTCAGGCACATTCGCGATAATAATGCCGATCGCAAATAGGAAGTTCTGCCAGAAGCCCTTTCCTACAAAAAATCCCAGAGAGAAAAATGATATGCCAGTTATCATCGCAATGACCGCGACGATCTTTGTCACCCTGGTGATCTCTTTCTGAAGAGGGCTCAATAACTCCTGAACCCCTCCTGTCAGATGGGCTATCTTACCGAACTCAGTTGACATGCCTGTTGCAAATGCAACCGCTTTGCCGTTGCCGCTTACAACAAGGGTTCCGGCAAATACGACATTAGTGCTCTCGAAAAACTCGCCAGAAAATTCGTCAGGTTTTCTCTGCTTTGCATCCGACTCGCCGGTGAGCGGGGCGTTGTTTACCATCAGGCGGTTTGATTCAATGATCCTCGCGTCTGCCGGCACCTTGTCGCCTTCACTGAGGAGCATCATGTCTCCGGGCACCACATTGCCGGACTCTATCTCTTTTGCCGCACCGTCTCTCAATACCTTTACCCTGAACGGCAGGAGTTTCTTCAATTCCTCTACAGCCTTTTCAGCGCGGTATTCCTGTATGAATGTAAAGACCGCATTGATCAGTATGACCACTGATATCGCTATGCCGAGAGAGAGCAGCCCTTCGCCCGGATGCATGTATTCCGAGAAGAAGCAGAGCGCCGCAGCTATCCAGAGGAGGATGGCTAAGAAATGTGTGAACTGTGCGATGAACTTTTTGTAGAGAGGTGTTCTCCTTACTTCCTTTATCTCATTTGGCCCGTATTCATGAAGCCGTTTTGACGCTTCAGATTCGGAAAGGCCTTTGGCAGAGGTGAGAAGGCTTTTGAGCGCGACTTCTATTGAGAGGTTGTGTATGTTCATGATGGGTCGTCAGCTTTTCTTTCCTCTGAATATTATCAGATTGCACGGCGTATCGCGCAGGACATGTTCAACAGGATTATCCCTTGCAATGGAACTAAGGAGGCTTTTTTCACTCGCCCCCATTACGATGAGGTCATTCTTTCTGAAGGCCGCCTCTACCGTTATGCTCCGCGCAACTCCCCCGTATTCTATCTTCTTCTCAACAGGGATCTTGTATTTATACAGGTATTCTGAAAACTCCTTGATATCCTGCGGGATGTGAATATCCCTCTCCACCGGCTTCAGGCGCACCTCGCCGTGAAAGAATTTCTTAGCCGGCTTGCGTGTGTGCAGCAGCGTTACTCCCGAGCCCATGCCTTCGGCAAGCTTTGCGGCAAAGTATGCCTTTTCTTTGAGCCCTGCTGTTTTGCCGCGCAGTGGCACGAGTATGTTCTTCAGATGCGTGCCTCCCATCTTTACAACCCTCACCATCGCAACAGCGCATGGGAGTTTTATCATCAGCTGCCTTGAAAGGGTCTTTACGAAAAAACGTGCTTTCACATCCTGCCTTCTTGTGGCTGTGAAGACGATGTCTATATCATGTTCATTCACGATCTCCTGTATCTTCTCCGCTGGTTCTCCGCTCTTGATAATGCTCTCAACCTCAACGCTGTTCTCTTCAGCCTCGATAAAGAGCCTCTCAAGCGCAGCCTCAGCATGCCGCAGCCTATCCTTGTCGATATTCTCTTCCGCTACAAAGACGAGAAAGAGCTTTGCCTCTGATGACTTCGCAAGGGTGATGGCATACCGCGCAGCTATCTCAGAGTTAGAAAATTCATTCACAGCGGCGAGTATATTTTTATAGGCCATGATATTTATATATAACTATTAAGGCAGGGTGTCAATGGTTGTGGATAGGCAGGTTTCTAATATAACTAATTCATAAATGCTCTATTGAGAGAGCACCAATCCTACTCCTTAATATTCACATACATCAAACTCCCGGCAATACCGAATGCAACAGGGCCGATCCATGGAGCGAGCCACGGGACTATCGCTCCTGTGTTTCCGAGGGAGATGCTTACTGAATAGGTGAGCCAGTAGAGGATGGTCACGACGATCCCGAGTCCCGCGGCCCTGACGCCGCCGCCCCATCTTGTGTTTAAGGCAAGGGCTACGCCGAATACTATCATCACAAAATTGATCGTGGGATATGCCAGCTTTTCATATAGCTGGACTTTGTATTTGAGGTTCTTGAAGCCTGAGTTTTCCAGCCTGTTGTAATAATCGCGAAGCTCGATGAAGTTCATCTCATCAGGCTTCTTTACCTCTTCCTTGAATATCTTGGGCTCGTCCATAGCATTGGAGACGAGAGAATCATGTTTCTCCCTCATCTGGGTATCAAGGTCAAATACAGTTGAGTTCTTCAGCTTCCATGCCCCGTCTGACCACTCTGCCTCTTCTGATTCGATCCTCTTCTGGAGCTTGAAAGATGGATCAAAGCTGAATATGCTTGTCTGGAGTATCTTGTCGCTGTCCTGGACAAAATCCTTTATGCGGATGAGGCTTCCGTCCAGCCCTTTGAGCCAGAGCGCCTCTTCCCTGAAGGTGACCACTTGAGACCGTTTTAATATTTTTACACTTCTGACATAGGCAGCCTTTCTTGTTGCCGCCGGCACGACTGTCTCTCCGATAATAAATGTAAAGACGCTTATAATGGCGCCGAGCACAAGGAAAGATGAGAAGAGCTTCCTGAGGCTTCCACCGCCTGCCTTGATGGCTACCGTCTCTCTCAGGTTTGAAGCTATGCCGATAGTAATGAGTATGGAAAAAAGCGATGCCATAGGCGATGCGTAGAGAAGGAACTTAGGGCAGTTATATATAAGGTACTGAAACGTGAGATAAACAGGGCTTTTATTGGCATAGAATTCATCTGCCTTGTCAAAGAATTCTGCGATCACAAGTATAGCGGTGATGGTGAATATGAATATCAGGAAGAACTTGAAGAACTCTTTTAAATAATATCTGCGCAGTATGCTCATAACGGGCGAAGTGCTTTTATGGGTTTATCTTTATATGCCAGATAACAGAAGAATACGGCGATGATCCCGAAAAAGATATTAGGCCCCCATCCGCTCAGGAACGGGGGTATCTTTTCCGCCTTTGCAAAACCTTCTCCCATTATCAGGAAGAGGTAATACAATAAAAGTATTGTGAGGCTGAATGAGAAGCTGCCCATCCTGCCCATCTTTCCCATCCTGCTCGCAAGCGCCGGGCCGAGAAAGCCGAAGATGAGAGAGGCGAAAGGTATGGCGAGCCTCCTGTTAAGCTCTATCTTCCATGGCAGATTGTTATTTCTGCCTTTCCACAGTTCCGTGGTCTCCATCTCTGCGGGTTTTGACTGGCTTACGGTATTAATGCCTGAGGCAAGGATAAAGTCATACTGGGAAAATCTTATCTCCGAAGAGCTCTCGTTGTTGTAGGTGTGGATCAGGCCGTTGTTCATGCTCAGTTTTATCGTGCCGTCATCAATGTTTGAGCTGATGGACCCGTTCTGAGCTACGATAATGACCGGGTTTTTGGCCGGGTTTTCCGAGTCATTATATAAAAAGATGCCGTTAAATTCATTTCTTGAAGGCATATCCTTTACATAGATCACGGTGTCTTTAAATACCTTTGAAAAGGTCTCTTCCTCAAGCGCCATGGATGCCTTTTTTGTGATAGCCTCATGTAGCGTCTCCTTAAATAAGCGCGTGCTGAGAGGGGAGAGATAAAGGCTGACAAAGAGAAGAATGATGAAGCCGAGTATTGAGATGGTTACAGATGATTTGGCTATGCCGCCGAAGCTCATGCCGCTGCCTTTCAATATGACGATCTCGTTGTCAGCAGACATCCTTCCGTATGTAAGGAATATCGATATGAGTATCGCCATCGGGATCGAGAGCAGGAGTATCGACGGCTGAAGATAGAGAAATACCTTGATGATATCTTTCATGTCTGCGCCCTTGCCCATGACAAGCTTTGTGAGCCTGACGAACTTTTCCATAAAGAGGATCACGGAGAGGGAGAATATCGCCACCATGAAGTTCTTGAAGAGTTCTTTGAATATCAGTCTGTGGATTATCATGGCTTATATTCTATAACATCAAAGATAACTTTGGTCACGCCCTCTCTCACAGACCTCAGCCGCGATAGGAACTCATCACTCTTCTTATGCTCCATAAAGAGGGCTGCAGGTTCTATGAAGTCAGGATCAGAGTTGATGATATTTATGCTGTTCAGCTTCATAAGTGTCTCGATCTTCCGCAGGTATTCATACGCATCCAGAAGGATCGTCTTTTCCTGCTCGGATATTATCCCGAACTTGGCGAGCCTCTTGATAGCGGCAGGCGTATTCTGTACAAGCACTTCAGGGTATTTTGCCGCATTATGAAGCTGGAGATATTGCACATGAAATTCGATCTCCTCTATGCCTCCGGGCCCGAGCTTGATATCAATGCCGTCAGACTCCCGCGAGAGCTCTTTCATTATCCTTTGTCTCATCCCGGCTATCTCTTCCTTCTTCACATCAATGCCTTTCTTTGTGATCACATATGAAGCCATTGAAAGGAACTCATCTCCGATCTCCGGATCGCCTGCCACAGGCCTTGCACGAAGGAGCGCCTGAAGCTCCCACGGATGCGCCTTCTCAAGATAGTAATCTTTATATCCTTTTATATCCTTGACAAGGCTGCCTTTTGAACCGTCAGGCCTCAGCCTTGTATCCACGCTGTAGAGCAGCCCGGCGTCAGTATATGATGTCAGCGACTTCATGATCTTCTCAGCTGCTGAAGCTGCCTCAGGCGTCTCTGCTATAAAGATTATATCAAGGTCAGAGCCGAAGGTCATCTCTCTTCCGCCGAGTTTCCCGAGCGCAATAACAGAAAGCCCGCTATGAATATATTTATCAGTTATCACGTTAATGACCGCTTCAGCAAGATATGACATATCCCTGAAGAGTGTTTCCGTATCAAGTATCTTCTGAAGAAAGAGCATTCCGAGCCTGACCTCTTCAAGCCTCCTGAACCTTGCGGCCTGGAAATTAAAATCTTTATTTTCACGTGTTGTTTTTTGGAGTTTTTCCTCTATAGACTTGAGCGTCTTATATATGAACCAGTCTTCGATCAGCATATTAAAATAGTGCGGGCTGCTGAGGAAGATCCTTGAAAGATAAGAGCTCAAAGAAAATATCTTGATAATGCCTGTCATCAGCTCCTTCTGCTCCACAAGAGCTGTAAGGTGGGCGGTCTTCATGCCGAATGATGTCAGAAGGCTTTCGATGCCGGCAATAGCGCTGTCAGGATTCTCAGCCGTCAGCGCGCTTTCAAGAAGCTGGGGCATTACCTTTCTTGAGAGAGAACGCTCCTGCATCGTGCGGAAGACGCGCATATGCTCTCTTATCTTATTGAGATTCATCAGGCTTTGATCCGGCTTCCGCACCTTTCTGAATGAGAGGTAGCTCCTGAGCTCATTATCTTTCAGCTCGCCTTCCAGCAGATTCAGCGCCTCTGCATGGACATCCTCTGTGGTGCCGAGCAGTCCGTTGTACATTGACTTGACCTGCATCCTTTTCACACGCAGGTCTGCAAGAAAATCATCCCCGGACAAAAAGCCCATATTCTTCGCAAGCGCCTCGACCTCTTCATCAGATGAAGGGAGCGTGTGTGTCTGAAGGTCTTCCTTCATCTGAAGATAGTGTTCAACACGCCTTAAATAAAGGTAGTTTTGCGAGAGGATCGTCAGGTCTTCTTCCGGGATCATCTTCATATCTATAAGCGCTTGAATGGCTTCAAGTATCCTGCAGGTCTTTAAAGAGCTGTTCTTTGCGGCAAAGAGAAGCTGAAATGTCTCGACAAAGAACTCAGCCTCCCTGATGCCGCCATAACCGCGCTTGATATCATCGCGTGAAAATGTCGAGTCAATGCTCTTCTTTAATCCTTTTATCTCCTCTAACTCAGAGAAGTCAAGCGTCTCTCTCCAGACGAATGAGGCTGCTGTCTTCATGAACGCTACGCCCAGGCCGATATCGCCTGCAACAGGCCGTGCCCTTATCAACGCCATCCTCTCCCATGTCCGTCCCCATGACTCGTAATAAGTTTGATATGCCTTCACAGGCAGGGCTATGTCGCCCTTCTGTCCCTGAGGCCTTAACCTCAGGTCAACCCTGTATGCAACCCCGTCTTCAGTCTGAGCAGAGAGCAATTTGCTGAAAAGCTCTATTGTCTTGCAATAGAACTCATGGTTGCTTATCCTGTTGAAGATCACGCCTGAGGGGTTTGCAACGCCTGACGTCTCTCCCTCATCATCAGCATAAACAGCTATCAGATCAACATCCGAGCTGTAGTTAAGTTCCTCCCCTCCAAGCTTTCCAAGGGCTATGAGTGTGATCGCGCTTTCAGAAGGCGCGCCGAATCTTGACTGATTGAATTTGAAAGAGAAGGAGAGCGCTTCTGAAATTACCACCTCAGCAAGGGAGGAGAGTTCATGCATTGTAGTCTGAATATCTGTTTCCCCTGAAAGATCTCGCAAGGTTATTCTCAGCAGATAACACTTCTTGAAAATCCTCAGCGCCTTCATTACATCATTTGTCTCTGCGCCTTCATCAAAGATG
Organism: Thermodesulfovibrionia bacterium; assembly: GCA_030646035.1. Lineage (NCBI taxonomy): Bacteria > Pseudomonadati > Nitrospirota > Thermodesulfovibrionia > Thermodesulfovibrionia bacterium. The sequence goes on from JAUSMY010000036.1 coordinate 25,895, forward strand.
AGTTCTTTAACAGCCCTTGCCTGAAGAAGCTCTTTTGTAATCACATCTTTGCTTTCATCTATCGCCGAATAGAGCTCTTCAGGATTGGCGATGCCGAAATTCGCAAGGAACTGGCTTGATGCAAAGAGCCTGGCTGTAATTTCAAGATATTCCTGGCCAAGCCTGTTCTCATGATTCTGTTCAAAGAACCTTACAAGGTTTCTCTCGGCCCGCTTCGGGTCTGAAGACTTCATAGCGGCCTCTGATATTTGCTTTAATGTATCGTTATTAATAACCATGACTCGTTATCGGCAGAGTATTTTGTCTTTTAAGGGCATAATTAATGATTTTTTGCTAATATAACCGATATCTGAAGTTGTAATAGAATAATCCAAACCGGAGGAAAATACTATGAAGATGATCGTGGCTATTATAAAGCATTTTAAGCTAGATGATGTAAGAAAGGCGCTGACAGACATGGGCGCCGTGGGCATGACCGCCACTGAGGTCAAAGGCTTTGGCAGGCAGAAAGGGCACATGGAGGTTTACAGGGGAGTTGAGTATGAAGTGAAGTTCCTGCCTAAAGTAAAGATAGAGGTAGCTGTCACTGATGATAAGCTCGATGAGGTGGTAACTGCGATAGAGAAGGCCGCGAAGACAGGAGTGGCAGGAGAGATAGGAGACGGCAAGATATTCGTCTATAACCTTGAAGAAGTGCTGAGGATAAGGACAGGCGAGAGGGGAGAGTCGGCGATTTAGAGGATAGTAATATCTGGATCGTTAATCTTTCAGTATGTGAAATAAATTTATTTCTTTATAAATTCTTCCCAATCTGCTCTTAACTAATGAATAAAGTAAGTTTTCTTATTTATTTCAAGAGTAGACATGAGGTGTTTTAGCTTGTCCCGCTTATCTCCGCAAGCGAAAATGATTTATTTAAAAATTAACGCCAATTTGCAATAATATAGACAGTTAACCCAACACTAATTAACTATGTCAAAAATTAAAGATATTCCAAAAATTGACAGACCGAGAGAGAAATTTTTAGCAAAGGGTTCCGACGCGCTCTCTAAAAGCGAACTTTTGGCTATTCTTATCGGGAGCGGGATAAAAGGAAAAAATGTCAAACAGCTTTCCGAACAAATTATCAAAAAACACGGCAGTAATTTCCTAAATTTAACTATAGATGACTTGCTTGTAATTTCAGGAATTGGTCAAGCTAAGGCGTTGCAGATTATATCGTCAATTGCTTTGGTTAAAAGATTTTATGACGAAAAGAAACCGCAGGAAAATTTAATTTTAACTGCTAAGGACGCCATTGCTTTAAATTCCAATTTAAAAGAAAAGAAAAAAGAATATTTGGTTTGCCTTTATCTCAACGCAAGAAATGCTTTGCTTAAAAAGGAAATAATATCCATCGGCACGCTTGATAAAAGCTTAATACATCCCAGAGAAATTTTTGGACCAGCTGTTGAATTGCGCTCGGCTGGTATTATATTGCTTCACAACCATCCTTCTGGCGACCCAATGCCAAGCGAGCAAGACAAAGAAGTTTTTAATAAGATTGTTGAAGCAGGAAAAATCATGGGCGTGAATGTTCTTGATTTTATTATTATAGGAGATGAAAAAAACTACAGTTTTTTTGAATACTTGCGGGGAGAAAAGAAGCAAGATTTTTACATTTCCGATGGAGTGCAATTTTCACTTCTCGACTTATTGATAGACAAGAAAAATGCATATAACAACCAAGAAGCAGGGGCAATAAAAAAAATAAAAATCTTAGATTTGTTCGCTGGAATAGGTGGAATAAAAATCGGTTTCGAAAAAGCTGGCTTTGAATGCGTTTTTTCAAACGACTTTGATAAGGATTGCAAGATTACTTACGATTTAAATCTTTCTGACGATCAAAAATCTTTAGTCCTTGGCGACATATCTAAAATTTCATCCAATATAATTCCTGATTTCGATATCTTAACAGGAGGGTTTCCTTGCCAGCCTTTTTCAATTGCTGGATACCGAAAAGGTTTTTCGGATGACGGCAGGGGCAATTTATTTTTTGAGATAGTAAGAATTTTAAAAGACAAACAACCAAAAGCTTTTTTGCTTGAGAATGTAAAAAATCTTAAAACCCACGATGACGGGAGGACAATAAGCATTATTTACAGTGAGTTGCAAAAACTCGGGTACCATGTTGTAGATAAAGTGCTAAACACCATGGAATACGGTAACATACCGCAAAACAGAGAGCGTATTTATATTGTCGGCTTTTTAGATCAAGAAGCATTTAACAATTTTTCCTTCCCAGATAAGATTATTCTTACAAAAACTATTAATGACTGCCTAGAAGAAAATGTTGAAGAAAAATATTACTATAATGGCAAATCTCTTTATGCAAAACTAAAAAAAGAAGTTGTTAAGAAAAATACCATATACCAATGGCGGCGACAATATGTGCGAGAAAATAAAAATAATGTATGCCCCACGTTAACAGCGAATATGGGAATGGGCGGACATAATGTGCCAATAATAGTTGATAAAAAAGGAATACGTAAATTAACACCCAGAGAATGCGCTAATTTCCAAGGATTCCCCGAAGATTTTAAATTGCCGAATATCGCAGATTCTAGTCGTTATAAGCAATTTGGCAATTCTGTTTCTATTCCAGTGATTGAGCGGGTTGCTGTTAATATTAAAAAAGCATTAATCTAACAATATGATTTTCTTCCCTAATCAGCCAAAACAACAGCAAATAGAATATAAAAAACTTCTTAAAATAGCAGGTTGTCTTTCTAATTTATTTTCAGATTCTGCTGTTCCATATCTGTATTACCGAATTGCGGAGAAAATATTTTGTAAATCTTTTCTCGCGGAAGATTTATCAAGGAGCGATGTTTCGACTGACGCAAAAAAAAATAACCTTGGGATTGGTTTAAAGACATTTTTAGTCGGCAATTCAAGAACTTTCCAAAAAGTGGCTGAATTTAACAGCGATAGATTTTTGTATGAAAAATTAAACGCTGAAAAACTTGTTTTTAAAATTGCTGAATTAAGAAATGCAAGAATAAATTTTACAGAAAAAGCTCACGGACTGGAAAATTCCATTTACCATTGCGTATTAAGAGATAAAGGTAAATTTTTAATTTTTGAGGAACCGATGCATAAAATTGAAATCGGCAACATCAAAAATATTAAAATGAATAAAGGATCAATATCTTTTCAAGACGGTAAAAATGATTATTCGTTTTTAGTTTCAAAAAGCACACTGACAAAAAGATTTATAACTGAATCAGTTTTGCATAAATTTGACATTGAAATTTTAAAGGATCCGCTTGCTGAACTCGAACAATTACTGAATATCAAAGATATTGGATTTGAGGGAGAAGTTAAAATAAAACAAACTATATTTTTACCGCTTTATGGCAGAAAGCAGACAGTTTTTGAAAAAAGCGGACTTAATCAGTGGAATGCTGGGGGAAGACCGAGAGATCCTAATGAGGTTTATATCCCAATTCCAGCAGAAATTCATCGTAACTTCCCTAAGTTCTTTCCAGGTCGAGATACGCCATTTTTCTTAAAATTTCCAGATGGCGAAAATGTAGAATCAAAAATATGCCAGGCAGGCGGAAAGGCTTTGATGACTAAATCTAATAGGAAATTAGGAAAATTGATTTTGAGAGATGGGTTAAAACTAAGAGAGGGAGAATTAGCCACTTATGATAAATTGCAATTATTTGGAATTGATTCGGTGAGAATAGATAAAATTTCCAACAATCAATTTGAAATTAATTTTTCCGCAACTGGAACCTATGATAATTTTAAAGAAAACTTTAACTTGTAGCATATGGACATGTTTTCGAAGAAAAAAAGAAGCGAAATCATGTCTAAAATTAGAAGCAAGGACACAAAAATTGAAATTCTATTTAGAAAAGCCCTTTGGAAAAAAGGTTTTAGATACAGAAAAAACAGCAGTAAATATTTTGGTAAGCCCGACCTCGTTTTGCCGAAGTATAAAACCGTTATTTTTATAGATTCTTGTTTTTGGCATAATTGTCCAAAACATGGCTACTTGCCAAAAAGCAATTTGAAGTATTGGAATCAAAAAATCAATAGAAATAAAGAACGAGACAAAGAAGTAAATAAACATTACAAAAAATCAGGTTGGGGAATTTATAGAATTTGGGAGCATGAATTTAAGAAAAAAGATGCAGAAACTATAGTTGATAAACTTATTTTAAAAAGCAGATTGAGAAAAGAATAAGAAAGGGCAGAGTTATGAAAAGGGTTGACGGAACTTTCAATCTCTTTATAAACATTTGGTTGATGCATATTAGTAATTAAATATAAAAAGGCTCAAGCTGAATCATCAGCCTGAGCCTTTTTGTTTTGCTATTGATAATCTCTTAAATATCGTAATACATAAAGAACTCGTACGGGTGCGGCCTGAGCCTGAGCGCGTCTACCTCATTTGTCCTCTTGTAGTCTATCCACTTTGTAATGGCATCTTCTGTGAAGACGTTTCCTTTCATGAGGTACTTATGGTCCTTCTCAAGCGCGTCAAGCGCGTCGTCAAGACAGCCCGGCATCTGCGGGATATTCTTGAGTTCTTCTGCCGGAAGGTCGTAGAGATCCTTATCCATAGCCTCTCCCGGATTGATCTTGTTCTCAATTCCGTCAAGGCCTGCCATGAGCATCGCGGCAAACGCGAGGTAGGAGTTGCATGACGGGTCAGGGAACCTTACCTCAACCCTCTTTGCCTTCGGGTTTGCTGAATAGGTCGGTATTCTTATTGATGCCGAGCGGTTTCTTGCTGAATATGCAAGGTTGACCGGAGCCTCGAATCCGGGTGTGAGCCTCTTGTAGGAATTGGTGGTCGGGTTTGTCAGAGCTGCAAGCGACTTTGCGTGCTTTAATACTCCGCCGACATAGTGTAATGCCATCTCACTAAGTCCCGCATATCCGTTGCCTGCGAAGAGAGGCTTCCCGTCTTTCCATATGCTCTGATGCACATGCATTCCAGAGCCGTTATCGCCAAAGAGAGGCTTTGGCATGAATGTTGCGGTCTTGCCGTGCCTGGTTGCGACATTCTTAACAATATATTTAAAGATCATGTTCTTGTCTGCCATCTTCACCATGGAATCAAACCGCATATCTATCTCAGCCTGTCCCGCGGTTGCAACCTCATGATGCTCTCTCTCTACATAGATGCCGCATTTCTGCATCTCAACTACCATCTCGGTCCTGATGTCAACCTGACTGTCTGTCGGCGGCACAGGGAAATATCCTTCTTTATGACGGGGCTTGTAGCCGAGGTTCGGATTCTCCTCCCTGCCTGAATTCCATATGCCTTCTGCAGAGTCGATAAAGTAGTAGCCGCTGTGCGCGTTCTGGTCGAAACGTATGCCGTCAAAGATGAAGAACTCTGCCTCAGGCCCGAAATACGCGGTGTCGCCGATGCCTGTTGATTTCAGATACGCCTCTGCCTTCTGAGCTATATATCTCGGGTCTCTTGTGTAGAACTCCTTTGTTATCGGATCTACGATATTGCAGATAAGGCTGATCGTCGGGTACTTCATGAACGGGTCCATGAATGCTGTTGTCGGATCGGGCAATACAAGCATGTCTGATGTGTGGATCGACTGCCATCCCCTTATGGACGAGCCGTCAAAACCAAGGCCCTCTTCAAATATCTCCTCTTTCAGTTCGGCAACCGGTACAGCAAAATGCTGCCAGATCCCCGGGAAATCAAGGAACTTGAAGTTAGCCATTACCGCATTGTTCTTCTGAGCCATTTTGATCACTTCTTGTGGTGTCATTTTCTCCTCCTTTGGATTTATTGTCAGCTATAAGTTGACAGTTTTTAGTAATTAAATTTAACGCCCATCCTACTATTTGTCATGCCCGAAGTTTTTAATCGGGCATCCAGAACATCCTAAAGCCTCCTGGATTCCCGCCTAAAAGATCACGGGAATGACAACAAAACTTTAAGCAAAGAACTTCTCGTAAAATTTCAGAGCCCTCTTGTGATATTCAGGGTATATGCTCTCTGACTGCCTGAGCATCTTGTCGATATCTTCTCCCTTTTCATCCTTAAACCATTCCCTGATTATCTCAGGAGTGACCTCTATATGGAACTGAAGGGCATGAATATTATCTCCGTATCTGAACGACTGATTTTCATACTTGTCTGAAAAGGCTGTCCTCACCGCTTTTTTCGGCAGGTCAAAGGTATCGCCATGCCACTGAAAGACCTCTGCAAGAGGTTCGCCGTTTACAGACAAGGCGGAAACAGCAGAGTCTTTCATACCTTCTTCTGTTATACCAACCTCATGCCAGCCGATCTCTTTTGCCGCACCGGGATATACCTTTGCGCCAAGGGCGTAAGCTATCATCTGCGCGCCGAGGCAGATGCCCAGCACAGGCCTTCCGGTCTTTATAAATGCCCTTATCATAGCTGCTTCATAGCTGAGAAATGAATGATCATCCATCTCATAGACAGCCATTGGCCCGCCCATAATTACAAGATGAGAATAATTCCTCATGTCAGGGATCTCGGTCTTGCAGTCAGAAAGGTCAATAATGCTGTATGCCATGCCTTTTTCCTTAAGAAAGTCCTCTATCGTTCCGGGGCCCTCAGACGTTATGTTTTTTATGATAAGAACTGACATTAATTTATTATATATCCCTGCTCACCATGGCCGTAAACATCCAGCCCTTCGACCTCGCACTCCCTGCAGACCCTGAGCGGGGTGACCGCATTTACGGCTTTTAGAATAACATAGGTTACAACTGCTGTATATACGCCTATCGCTGCCACGCCGATGAATTGTACAAAAAGCTGTCCTGACATACTGCTGATCCCTTGAGCAAACCCCTGTCCGCTGAATATCCCCAGCCCTGTTGAAGCAAAGACACCGGCAAGCAGGGTGCCCATTATACCGCCCACTCCGTGAACAGGGAATACATCAAGCGAATCATCTATCTTCATAACGCTCTTCATAAAGATCACGGCATTGAAGCAGACAAACCCTGCGATAACACCTATGACAAGTGCGCCTGCAGGCCCCACATATCCTGAAGCCGGAGTTATCGTTCCAAGCCCTGCCACCATGCCTGTTACAGTGCCGAGCGCTGTGGGCTTTCCGAACTTTCTCCACTCAAAGAACATCCATGACATCGCTCCGGCAGAGGCTGAGATATGAGTGACCAGCATCGCCATTGCGGCGTTGCCGTTTGCAGCGAGCGCGCTTCCGCCGTTAAAGCCGAACCATCCCACCCAGAGCATGCCTGCCCCGGCAACCGTCATGGTCATATTATGCGGCGGCAATAACTCAGTCGGGAAACCGTCGCGCCTTCCTATCACAATAGCAGTCACAAGTGCTGCTACACCTGCTGTGATGTGAACGACTGTGCCGCCTGCAAAATCAAGAAGGCCCATCTGCTGCAGCCATCCGCCTCCCCAGACCCAGTGGGCAACCGGGCAATAGACTGCGATAAGCCAGACAGAAGAGAAGAGCAGCATGGCTGAGAACCGCATCCTCTCAGCGAAAGCGCCGATAATGAGCGCCGGTGTAATGATCGCAAATGTCATCTGAAATATCGCAAAGAGCGACTCAGGTATACTGCCGGTCAATGAATCTTCCATCACGCCGGCAAAAAGGAACTTTGAAAGCCCGCCCAGAAAAGGGCTGCCTTCGGAGAAGGCGAGGCTGTAGCCTGCGACGAGCCAAATGATCGAGACTATCCCGGTGATGGCAAAGCACTGAAGCAATACGGAAAGGACATTCTTTGTGCGCACCAGCCCGCCGTAGAACATGGCCAGCCCGGGTATCGTCATAAAAAGAACCAAGGCGGTTGAGACGAGTATCCACGATGTGTCGCCTGAATCCAGTTTTGATGCCTCGCCTGCAAAGGCGCTGCCGTAAAGAGCAAAGAATGTGAACAATACCGCCAAAACTTTTAGCGTTAAACTCTCAACTTTCAGCTTTGCCATTATATCGCCTCCCTCCCTTTTTCTCCGGTTCTGATCCTGATGACCTCTTCAAGGTTGTAGACAAATATCTTGCCGTCTCCTATTGAGCCAGTCTCGCCTGTCTTTGCGCCGTCCTGGATAGCTTTAAGCACATCGTCAAGCCTTTCTTTGGTCACAGCCACTTCGATCTTGACCTTGGGAAGGAACCTTACCTCATACTCCACGCCCCTGTAGACCTCCATATGGCCTTTCTGCCTGCCGAAACCTTTTACCTCTGTTACTGTCATGCCTTCAACGCCCATATCTGTGAGGCTTTTTCTGACCTCGTCGAGCCTGAAATGCTTGATCACAGCAGAAACCATCTTCATGAAACACACCTCCTGATTTTAAGCTCATGCATTGGGTTATAAACAAGGCCAATAAGCATTGACTATATATCAAGAAGCGTACCACCTTGAAACTGCTTATTTTAAAGGAGTTACGAATTAAGTTGTCCTACATTTTTGTGGGAGCTACAAAAATGTAGGACAACTTCAATTATCAAAGAACGGTAATACCTACAGATCATATCCGGCTTCTTAGTGCTGCTGTTAAATCGCTTCCTTGCCTCTTTCCCCTGTCCTGACCCTGATGACATCTTCAAGGTTATAGACAAATATCTTGCCGTCGCCTATCGATCCTGTCTCGCCGGTCCTTGCACTCTCCTGTATCGCCTTAAGCACGGCATCCAGCCTTTCTTTAGGTATGGCAACTTCTATCTTTATCTTGGGGAGGAACTTCACCTCATACTCCACGCCCCGATAGACTTCCATATGGCCCTTCTGCCTGCCGAAACCTTTGACCTCTGTTACGGTCATGCCTTCAATGCCCATATCTGTAAGGCTCTTTCTCACCTCATCAAGCCTGAAATGCTTTATAACTGCTGAGATCATCTTCATAGTATTGTCCTCCAATTTTTATAATGTGTATCCGCTTTCGCCATGCTGCGCGTGGTCTAATCCTGCCATTTCGTCCTCTTCGTCAACTCTTAGCCCCATGACCGCATCAAGCACCTTCAGGATGATGAGTGTGATCACAAAGGAATAGACCCAGCAGGCGCCGATGCTTATCAGCTGATTCACCATGAGAGACGAATTCCCGAAAAACAAACCGTCATTGCCTGCCGCATTGATCGCCTTTGAAGCAAATAAACCTGTTGCTATCGCACCCCATGTTCCGCCGACGCCGTGAACTCCGACCGCATCGAGCGAGTCATCGTAGCCGAATTTTGTCTTGAGATTTACCGCCCAGTAACATAAGGCGCCTGCCACAAGACCGATAACGATCGATGACATAGGCCCGACAAAACCTGAAGCCGGGGTGATCGCGACAAGCCCTGCAACCGCTCCTGATGCAGCTCCGAGAGCTGTCGGTTTGCCCCTGTGCTTCCATTCCGCAAATGTCCACGATAATGCAGCAGCCGCCGTAGCGATATGCGTAACAACAAAGGCTGATGTCGCAAGAGCGCCTGACGCAACCGCGCTTCCACCGTTGAATCCGAACCATCCGAACCACAATAACCCTGCTCCAAGAAGCGTCATTGTTACGTTATGCGGCATCATCGCTTCTTTGCCGTAACCCTTTCTCTTGCCGACAACGATGGCGGCAGCCAGCGCCGACACACCTGAACTGATATGAACTACCAGTCCGCCTGCGAAATCAAGCGCGCCGAGATTCCTAATCCATCCTCCGACTCCCCATACCCAGTGAGCAAGCGGGAAGTATACAAAAGTTACCCAGACCACAATGAATACGAGATACGTGCTGAACTTGAACCGTTCGGCAAACGCCCCTGTTATAAGCGCAGGAGTGATGACGGCAAACATCATCTGGAATATCATAAAGGTCTGATGCGGGATCGTTGCCGCATAATCAGTGTTCGGCTCAAGCCCTACACCATTTAAGAAGGCCCAGTCGAGATTGCCTATGACATGCCCGACATCCGGGCCGAATGAAAGGCTGTAACCGTAAAGCACCCAGATAATGGTTACAACACCGAGTGCGATAAAGCTCTGCATGATCGTTCCAAGCACGTTCTTCCGCCTGACCATGCCGCCGTAAAAGAGCGCAAGCCCCGGCGTCATCAGCATGACAAGCGCGGTTGAGATCAGCATCCATGCGGTATCGCCCGTATCGATCTTTGAAGCTGCGGCCGCTGCCTCCTCTGCAAAAGCAAAGCTTGCGATGCTCAATAATGTCAGCGCTGCAAATAAAATACTTAATAATCGTTTCATCTCTCCTCCTTATATTCAGTTAGAAACTGAGGGTCAGATTAACACCGCCAAGCAGGGTGTCATCAAGTTTTCCGTTAAAATTGTATGAATTTCCGTCAACAGTTCTCTTTGCTTTTGCGGACAGCGGGAAATAGTACTGGACAACAGGCTGAACCGTAAGGGTCGCAGCCACGGGTATTGTGAACCCTGCCTTAAGCATGCCGTCGTGGAGCGCGCTGTATTTTTCACCTGTATACGATCCTGTTGAGCTTTCATATGTCTTCCAGTAATTTCCGCTTCCGATGAAATAACCCGCTGACGCGGCAAGGTCAAGGTTTATGTCATTGTATACAGGCATTGAATGAGATACCGCAATATTTATATACGTGCCCGGGTATTCGGTTACATCGCGGTAGACCGACAGCACAGGTTTCAGCAGCGTATCATAGCCCGCCGTAACAAAGAGCTCTTCTGTTTCAGCCGCGTATTTGGTTCCGTAATATATGTAGCCTGCCGTAAGGCTGAGCTTGTCAATAGCGTATGTGTAACTCAGGGTAAGGTCTGTTTCGTTGAAGCTCTTCTGGTTCAGCCTGTCCGGGACAAAGGACTGTGTCGGATTCTCCTTGCTGTCGATATTGCCCCATAATGAAGCGGAAAACCCTTTGTATGCGATACCGATTGACGGCTGCACCAGCACACTGTCTGAGCTTAGTTCATAACCCCTGAATACATATTTGCTGAAGACCCCTGCTGCCGCGCTTCCTGTGACCTTAGCCTCCTCAGCTTTTGGAGCTGAAACGGAAAAGGCCGCTGTTAAAAACATTGCTGTCATTAAAATACTTATACTCCTTTTTATCTTCCTTTTCATCTTTTTTCTCCTCATTAAATTATTTTTTTCAAACCTGCCCCGGCTTATTTGGTTCCTTCTTCACTTCGCATGTTTTACAGACATCATCCTGCACCTCCCTGATACCGTATTTTTTAATCTTGTAACCTATCATCCTCTCGGTGATGCCGAGCTGTCTCGCAGCCTTTGCCATCACCCAGTCACATTCAATAAGCGCATAGATTATTGAGCTCTTTTCAAAGCTCTCTATCTTATTTTTTAGTGAAACCATAAACAGTTAATAGCGAGAAACATGCCAGTTTGTAACTCTTTGATTTTAAAGGAAACATCAGGACGGCAAGGCTACATTAAAGTATCTTAGCTGACAAAAAAGAAGGTAGGCTACAATTTAGTAAGTAGGAGATGTTATGAGAAGAGTATATCCTGGTCGCTTCTGACCTGAGAGAAGGATTTTTCAGGCAGATTAAAGATGTTCTTAAAGACCCTGTTCATTACAGAGATCAATTGACGGAATTTATAGGCATTGTGATGAGACTCTCCGCTATATTCCGACCTTTGCCAGCTTTTCTCATCTGATATGCGGAGCTCTAATGCAAGTGTATGCTGTTCCGTTTTTATATTAAGACGGCCCCTCATTTTATATTCAGCAGTACCGGGAATGATAATTTTGCCTGTTCCGGCTATCCGGTGAATGGGTAAAAAGAAGTTTATCTTGCACTGGAATTTCTTATGGCCTAATGAAGAATAAGGGTTATTGGCCGTATTGACTCCAAGGGCGTTATAAAAATTGTTGGCATTAGCTGAAACTTCATCCTTATCATTCGGCGCATCCTTTCCTTTACCCATAGAGAGGGAGGCCATGAGGCTTCCTACCGCGTCTGTCATATCCTCAGGCAGGTCAAATAATGTCTGGGTTATGGACTGTGAGATCGTATTTTCCTGAAGTATAACGCCTCGCTTCTGAAGCGCATGAAATAGTTTTAAGGTATCATCTCTCTTCTTTAAGATAAAGGTAATTGCCAGAAGGTCTCTGATATTGTAGGCCTCTCCCTCAAGGTTCTTGCCAAGTTTGGTAAACATGCTTTCCGGGCTCTTCAACCTTGCCTTTATCTCAACAATATCGACTTCAACCCCGTCTCCGCTATTGAAGGTCAGGATTTTTTGTTCTACATTATATTTAACAAATTCTTTCAGCTTATGGAAAAAAGCAGAGATCTTTACAAATGCCCTTTGAGCTGCTTCGCTTTCCGGAAGTTCTCCGGGATTCTCCCAATCATAATTAAATATGTCGTGAAGGCTCTGCCCTTTACTTTCAAAGAACAAGCCCAGCTGGGCGAAGTCGTTAACATCCTGGCTCTCCTCCTCGATTGACTTGATCAGATGCGCCACTTTCAGGATCGAGCATGCCATGCGCTGCCAGCCGGGCGTAACATTTAGATTTTGCCCTTTGTAGCCATAGAAAACATGCGGATACTTTTTTGATGAAGCCAGAAGAAAGAGATGACGCGGGTCTTCGGCGACAATTTCCCTGAACTCCTGACCGCGCAATATAGCCTCTATCTCTTCCATGACCTGTAAAGAGTTAGTGTATAGATACTGATTTTTGGTATTCAAAGCCTTGAGCCCTTCAAGCTGTTTTTTTAAAAACGGGAACATAAAATCAAAACAGTAGCTGTAGGCCTGCGCTATGTATTGCTGCGCCCTTTTTTTCTCGCTTTCATTCAGCTCATTGCTGTCTGACGTATCAAACCCGCGGTTGCCCATCATCCTGGCCGCTTGTCTCAGGGCGGCCTCATAATTCGTTGCCTGCAGCAATAAATACGGGGTCATTTCGGTTCTCTCGAGGATAGAGCCGAATATCTCATGATAAAGTTCCTGGCCTGATGAGGAATATTTTGTTTTTATCACGTTGCACTCCTTAATTATTAATAGAGCGAAAAGCGTGCCAGCTTATAACCCGCTGAATTAAAAAGAAAGCATGTTGTTACAGAACTACAGTAAGGTAATATTAGTGACAATAATGATGCAGTTGATCTCCGAACCTGACCGGTTCAGCAGGATGAGACGCCTCAACCGCCACCTCTATGGTCGCATGAGTGGGCGGGGGAGCTTCTTTCGGATGTGGAAGACGTGGAAAAAGATGATATCAGTTTATTGACTTTAAGTGAGCCGCACGCAGTACAAGCTGGGTTATTATCAGAATCCAGAATGCTTCGTAAAAGAGAGAACCTCTTTTTGCAATCATTACATATATATTCGTAAATAGGCATCGTTTCTCCGCTTAGCAGTACTTATACAGATCATTAACAAATTTCAGATACGCGTTCGGAGGTTCAATGATCTCCATTCCTACATTGTATATTATCTCTGAAAATTGCTGAGAATTAACATGCAACCACTTTATGCTGCATTTTAGGTCAATAATATCATCTGACGGGAGCATGAAATTCACACTGACATTGTTCCCCGGAATAAACCCCTGCACTTCTACATCAGAAAAGACCCTATGAAAGATGCCGTGCTCAGAGATATTTTCAATGAAGCCGTTTAAGCTTTTATCAGCGAATGTGAGTTCCGCAAAAAGGCTTAAGTTGACTCTTTTTGAACGTCTATTTTCAGTAATGTTACCCATGATGATATTTCACAATATTATACATAGGACATTGATAAATATGTAAAATAAATGAACTGCCAGGCCGCAGTATGACGGGTGGTTTAATCCCCTTCAAACTCTGTAAGGCAGTGCACTTTATACCCTTTGCCGGTCAGCCTCTTTTCGCCGCCCACATCAGGAAGGTTCACGATGAATGCCATCTCTGATACTATGCCGCCGAGTTTTTCTATAAGAGTTGCCGCAGCCAGAGCTGTTCCGCCGGTTGCAAGCAGGTCATCGACCAGTATGACCTTTGCGCCTTTCTCTATGGCGTCCTTATGCATCTCAACAGTGTCTGTCCCATACTCAAGTTCGTATTCATGTCTTACGACCTCAGCCGGAAGTTTGCCGATCTTTCTGACAGGCACAAATCCTTTCCCGAGCGTGTATGATAATGCCCCGCCGATGATAAAGCCCCTTGCCTCTATGCCGACGATAACGTCAAAATCCATATCTTTTGTAATATATCTTTGCGTCAGGGCATCAATGACCAGCCTGAAGCCGACCGGGTCTTTAATAAGGGTGGTGATGTCTCTGAACATTATTCCTTTTTTGGGATGATCCGGGATTGTTCTTATTCTGGATTTGATAGACATAATGATCTCCTTATTATTTACAGTTATTGACAGCAGTTATCGTCGTATTCAGCGATCTTCGGAATGACCTTCAGGAACAGCTTTATTACATTGCCTGAGTTCTTCCTCATCGTCTCTAATATCATCTCCCATGTGACCGGCTCTTCTTCCTCATGCCAGCAGTCATAATCAGTTGACATCGCAATCGCCGCGTAATGCATCTTCTTCTCCCTCGCGAGATTGGCCTCAGGCACGGTGCTCATGTTTATGACATCTGCGTTCCAGCTTCTGAACATATGGCTTTCAGCCTTTGTGGAGAACCTCGGCCCTTCGATGGTTATGACGGTCTTGTTTGCATGAAAGGGCAGGCCCATCTCTTTGGCAGATGAAGAGAGAAGGTTTATGAGATTTCGGCAGAAAGGTTCTGCCATCGGAGTATGCACTACAACATCCTCATTAAAGAATGTGGTCTCTCTCTTTCTGGTATGGTCTATGAACTGGTCCGGAAATACAAGATGCCCCGGCGCTATCTCTTTCCTTAAAGAGCCGACCGCCGTAGATGCGAGTATGTGCGTGCATCCCTGCTCTTTGAGCGCCCAGATATTCGCCCTGAAGTTTACCTTTGACGGATATATTGAGTGGTCTTTGCCGTGCCTGGCGATGATCGCCACATCGATCCCGCCGATCGAGCCGATCGTAAGAGGTGATGTCGGTGCGCCGTATGGGGTCTCAACCTTTATCTCTTTTGCATCTTTCAGGATATCAGGGTTATCAAGCCCCGAGCCTCCGATGATTCCGACCTTGATCATTTATAGCTCCTTTGAAATGGTTTTTTGATTATAGACTTTCCCATCTTAATTCTTCAATAATTGCATGTTAATTAAAGTCTGTTCTATTATAAAAAACCTTAAGACTCCTTCTTCTACGGCGTTTAGGTTCATTGAAAATGAGCAACATACTTGTCCTTTTTGACATTGACGAGACGCTTATAGATTCCGGCAAGGCCGGGAGCAGGGCGCTTAACAGCGCGTTCTATGAGCTCTTCGGCATCAGAGACGCCTTCAGGGATATTAAGATGGCGGGCATGACAGATATCCAGATAATGAAGGAAGGGCTTATGATGCATGGGCTCTTAAGCGACAGCGGAGAGGTTGAGGTGCTTATGTATAAATATCTCGATCATCTTTCTCATGAGATCAACAACCCGTGGAAGTATATAAAGCCCGGCGTGCTTGAGATACTTGATACGCTTACCTGGGATGCGGTTCCCCTCGGACTTCTGACAGGCAACCTTGAGGCAGGCGCGGATATAAAGCTGGCATCGTTTGACCTTAGAAAGTATTTCTCTGACGGCGCTTTCGGAAGCGACCATGAAGACCGCAATATGCTCCTGCCGATAGCGGTTAAAAAGTTCTCACAGATCGGGATCAATACAACATATGAAAAGTGCGTTGTCATCGGCGATACCCCGCGTGATGTGATGTGCGCCAAGATCTACAATGCCCATTCGATCGGAGTCGCTACAGGGCCGTACAGCAAAGCTGATTTGGAAGAGGCGGGGGCTGATCTGGTTCTTGAGGATCTGGCGGATAAAGCGGTTTGCCTGGAATATATCAATAGTATTTAGCCCTCTCTATACTCCAACACAGACACTGAAAAAAGTAATTATGCCAAATATTGATGTGAGGAAGCCTTGAGGTTCAGCTGTATATCTTATGGTTACTAAGATATACTTTTTTTGGTCAATTATTTATAATGATATTCTTAATTATCTATGAAAAACATATCGTTAACGGCATAGTTCAATGGAAATAATCCTGCGAGAGCATATCTCGAAGATCCCTCTATTTTCAGAGGTCGACCACGACGAACTCTTCACTTTACTGAATACCTGTACTGTAGAGGTTTTTGATCGTGGAGAAAAGATCTATAACTACGGCGATTATGGCGAAGACTGCTGTGTCATTCTCTCAGGCCGGGTAAGGGTTGAGTTAAGTCCTGCAAATACTTTTGGTGAAATATTGTTAGGTGAAGGTGACATCTTTGGGGAAATAGCGGCACTTTCCGGATATGTCAGAACAGCGGATGTTGTCCCCTTAAAACGTACAGAAGTTCTTGTAATACCTAAAGAGACGTTATTAAATCTTTTTGATAAATTCCCTCTGATCAAAAGCAGGATAGATGCTCTATATTGTGAGCGTGTTCTTGCTTCTCAGCTCCCCTCTATTCCAATCTTTATGGGATTGACCAAAGACATAATTGAAGAGCTGATCGATAAAGCAACTCTCCATACCTATAACAGCGGTGAGGCTGTTTTTCATCAGGGAGATGAAGCGGATGCCTTTTATGTCGTTAGATATGGATTGGTAAAGATCACGGAGACGGGGGCTGATGGAAGAAAAAGGGTGCTGGCCTATCTTAAGGCAGGGCATTACTTCGGTGAAATGGCCTTGGTAAATGAGAATGAGAAGAGGATGGCTACCATTACTGCTATCAGCCGGACTGAACTTATTAAGGTATCGCGGGCTGATTTCCAAAATATAATAGAATTGCACCCAAGGGTTAAAACAAGTCTGGAGACAAGTATTGAAAAGATAAAACAGAAGAACATGCATATGCGCGAGGATGAACATATGGAGAAGACTCTGCGCTCTGTGATCGACATGGGAATTGTTCAGTCGAAAGAGGTGCTGGTTATTGATATTACAAAATGTATCAATTGTGATAATTGCCTGAAAGCCTGCGGTGCGCTGCACAATGATCAGGTCAGGCTGGTAAGAAAGGGGGTAGCATTAAACAACAACCTGCTCATCGCCTCATCATGCTGGCATTGTGAAAATCCCTCATGCATGATCAAATGCCCGACAGGTGCTATCAACAGAGGTTTTGAGGGTGAGATCTATCACAATAAGTCTTGTATTGCATGCGGGCTATGTGCCAAAAACTGCCCGTACGGGAACATATTTGTTGTAGCTCTGCCTGATACTAATGGAAATAAGGATGTTAATAATGGATTCCTCAGCCGTTATTTTAAAAAAAGAGACAGCAGGCAGATAGATCAGGAACCTGATGTAAAACGAAAACCAAAAAGAATGGTTGTAAAATGCGACATGTGCCGTGAACATCCTTTCATGGGATGCGTTTACAACTGCCCGACCGGAGCGGCACGGAAGATAGATACTTCAAATTTCTTTACGGATGTCATAAATCTAAATTGAGATATGAAAAATAATCTGAGAAGCAGATGGCCGCTTGTATCGCTGATAATAATGACTTTGCTTTCCATAAGTTATTATCTATATACTCGCGTCACATACCCGATCAACAGGTCTTATTTTGTGCTGAGTTACGGGTTTCTTTGCTTATTCCTCTTGCTGCCCCTTATCTTGTATATCTTCAGGAAAAATATTTACAGTTACAGGCTTGGTTCCCAGCAGGCATGGCTGCAGTCACACATTTATATAGGCATCATAAGCCTGGTGCTCCTGCTCATGCATTCCGGCTTCCGGCTTACCGGAACCTTCAGCATTTTTCTTGTAATGTTATATCTTCTTACCGTTGTCAGCGGGATCGCCGGGGCATTGATCTATAGGTCCGTCCCTCTTTCTTTGGTGAAATTCGGCAGAAAAACAAGATCTGAAGAAGAGTTGATCAGCGATCTAAAGAATTCTCTGGAAGAGGCAGACTCTCTGGTTTCAAAGACTTCCAATGAGCTGAAAAAGATCTATGAAGAAAAAATAAGGCCATCTATCGAATTAGAAAGGATCAAGTGGGAATATTTATTCATGGAAGAAAGGGAGCTGCTTGATAAACGCAGGGGGGAGATCGAGGGATTAAAGGCAAGTGTTCTGAGTCAGGATATTCATGACCT
Organism: Thermodesulfovibrionia bacterium; assembly: GCA_030646035.1. Lineage (NCBI taxonomy): Bacteria > Pseudomonadati > Nitrospirota > Thermodesulfovibrionia > Thermodesulfovibrionia bacterium. Next base: position 44,041 of record JAUSMY010000036.1, read on the forward strand.
GAATACACTAAGCTCCATTTTTATAGAATCAGAGAAAACCTCTTTTGTATTGGCCAAGATAAAGATACAGGAAGCCTGGCTGAGTCTGCATATGCCTTTAACTTTAGCTTTGCTCACAGGCGTCATAATTCACATAGCTGTCATTTTATATTATTAAATGAAAAATATAGATATCAAGATAATCGCGGGCGTGTACCTCTCTATTTTTGTGATCATCTTTCTTTTTTTATACGGGTACCCTCGCAGTCATGCGGTATTTATGAATGGGGAGATATCATACAAACATTCATACCTGAAGAAAGACTGCAACGCATGCCATGTGCCATGGGAGGGGGTCAAGGACGCTTCCTGTATAAAATGCCATGTTGACAACAAACACTATTATGACGATATAGCAAAAGCCTACATAAATAAAATAAGGTGTTTTGACTGCCATCTTGAACATCAGGGCAGGACATATGACCCGGAAGTAACGGCATATTCCCCGCCGCCTGATCGCAAGTAAATATTGTTTTATCATATATCAATGACAGCGTTGGAGGCAGCATTATGAAATTTATCAGGTCATTTGTAAAGCATATTAAAAAAGAGAGCATGTCAAGGAGAGAGCTGCTGACAGGAGCAGGGAAGATTGCTGTTGGTGCAGCAGCAGGGATCGGCATAGTATCAGCAGGAGGGTTAGGCCTGTTATCTGAAGCTCAAGCCAAAAATACCGAATTCCCGTGGGGCTATAAAAAGATAGACCCTGCCAGGGCGGGGAAGATAGCTTATGAGAACTGGTACAAAAACTTCTGTTGTTATGGAACTACCAGCGGGATACTCTTGCCGCTTCAGCAGGATGTGGGAGACCCTTACACCCGCTTCCCTCTTGAAGCTATGATATGGGGCCACGGCGGAGCAGTCGGCTGGGGAACGCTGTGCGGCTGCCTGACCGGAGCCGGTTTAGCCACTTCTCTCATAGCAGGCCAGGAGGGGGAGCTGATCCTGAATGAAGTAATAACATGGTATACAAAAACTATATTGCCAATCTATGAACCTGCGAACCCCATCGCTCAGATCAGGCAGAAAAATATAAGCGGCTCCGCTCTCTGTCATATCTCTGTCGGAAAATGGATGGCCCAGGAAGGGGGCACTTTCCATTCTCCTCAAAGAATGGAAAGGTGCGCAAGGCTCACGGCGGATGTGACTATAAAGACGGTGGAACTTTTAAATGACTGGTCTGACGGCAAGTTCCAGCCTTCCCGCCGCTCACAGGTTGCGATGTACCAGATGCCTACAGAGAATAAATGCAGGCAATGCCACAGCGGGCTGGAACCCGATGTGCCCGGGGATATATAGTATTTAGTTTCCCCCTTTTCTCCTTTTAGGAAACATATCAAAACTTGACAATTTTGTAAGATAACATAATAATCAAAAGGTGAGTAACTAATCACTCACCTTTAAACTGTTTTCCAGTTTAAGTATATGACAAATGGAATTAGAGGGAGGAAACCTTGGGCAAGCCGCATGAGGAAAGAAAAGAGGAGATCATCAAAAAAACGCTTGAATTGGCTGCTGAAGAGGGGATAACGCGACTGACGACCCAGATCATAGCGGACCGGGTGGGGATTGCGCAGTCAACTATTTTTAAGCATTTTAAAACACGCGACGATATATTCAGCGCCGCCATAAAGTGGATATCGGGTCAGATCTTCAGCCTGCTCGAGCAGAAGACGTCAGTGGAGTCAACAACTCCAATGGAACGACTGCATTATCTCATCAATAGGCATCTTGCTTTGGTGAGCAAACATCGAGGGCTGCCTCGCCTCCTCTTTTCCGACCGCCTGCATCAGGAATCACCTCATCTTAAGAAAGCCGCACAGGAGATAATCACCCGATATATAACTCTTGTTTCAGATATTATCCGCGAAGGAATTAAAGAGGGGCAGTTCCGCAATGATGCAGATCCTGAAGAAACCGCCCGTTGTTTTATAGCACTTCTCCAAGGGGCTATTGTACGATGGTCAATTTTTGATTTTTCATTTCCGATTGAAAAAGAGGGTGAGGTGTTATGGCGTTTTCTCTGGTCGTCACTTGATCCTCACAAGGAAGAAGTCCGGGGCTTGTTATGAGAATCATTGTTCTGCTGATAAGCTCTCTTCTCATTCTTTCAGGGAATTCCCAGGCAGGAGATGAAGCACAGTCAAATATTCTGACAATGCAAACTTGCATTGATAAAACACTTGCAACACATCCTGATATCAAGCAGCTGCTCTTTCAGATGGAACAAAAGGATGCTGCTATAACATCCAGCAAAGCAGACAATCTCCCGCAGGTCTTTGTCAGTGCAGAGTATGACCCGGTAAAAACCTTTGTGATGCCGCAAAATAGCCGCGTTTTGACTGATGACCATGATGCCATGCGGGCAGGCATTAGCCTGACGCAAAGAATTTATGATTTTGGCAGCAGCCGGGGCAGGATCAAGTCATCCGAACTCTCAAAAGAAATTGCCGAGCTCTCACTAAAAGAGGCAAAGAGATTTTTGATCTACCAGGTCCAGACCCTGTACGATACGCTGCTTTTGCAAAAAGAGGCGATGAAGGTAAGAGAAGAAGATATCAAAACCAAAGAAGAGCTCTACCTCCAGGCTCAGGAGCTGGTAAAGAACGGGATGAAGACAAAGGCGGATGAAGCGAGTTTTCTGGCATCTGTTTACAGCGCCAAAGATGCATATTCCGGCGCGCAAGCTGCATTTTTAAAGGCCAGGGTTTTGATGGAGCTTTATATCGGCGAAACTATTGCTCCTGATACGGAGTATGAGGATCTGCTCGAAAAAAGAAGCCTGGCCGAACTGGGCCATGAGGAAGAGATAGAGTTGAAAGCGAACTTTTTGGAGAAGAACAGCAAAATGCAGATTCAGAAGCAGGCCATACGCCAGAGCGAGGCGCTGTTAGCATCTGTTAAAGGCGAGCGGTATGGAACTATCGATGCCGTAGCCTCCTATACGAGAGAGTCCAACTTTTCAGATTATGACGTTTCAATGGCAGGGATCAAAGCGCAGATACCTATCTTTACCGGCGGCTATCTTACAGCCAAGGTAGCCCAGGCAAAAAAGTCTGTCCTCCAGGCGGAAGAGGCTTACTCCTCGCAAAAGCTTAAACTGCTTAATGAGTTTGAAGGGACATTGATCGACCTGCACCGGGCTGATGCGAGTATAGAGGCAAAGAAGGCAGAGATGGAGGCGGCCGGAGAGGCGAGTGATTTGATGGAGGCGCGATACCTGGAGGGACTGTCTACTTATATAGAAGTCCTTGATGCGACGTCTCAGTATCTGAATGCGAAACTGGGGCTGCTGCAGGCACGCTATAACAAAAGCAACTCCCGTTATTATATCGACTACATGACGGCAAAAGAGGAGAATATTCATGAATAGAGGTTGGATCAAATACGCATTGGCAGCTGTTTTGCTATTCGTCAGCGCCTTATTTTTTTACCAAAAGGCCTATGTACCTAAAAGGACATTTACAACCGTTTCACCTTTACGGGGCGATCTTGAAGTGGAGGTCTTTGGTATAGGAGAGGTGGACGCTAAAAACATTTACACCATCAGTTCGCAAAGCGGCGGAAAACTGGATGGAGTATATAAAGACCAGGGCGAATGGGTTAAAAATGGCGAACTTCTCGCAGTTATAGATCCTGTTGATTTGAAGTCAAAGCTTGCTGAAGGCCGGGCTGCTTATCAAAAAGCGCTTTTGGAGATCGAGGCTGCAAAAAAAGAGTATGCCCTCAATGAAGAGCGGCACAAACTGGCCCTGCTCACTTACGAGCGCTATGACAGGCTTTATAAGAAGGAATATGTCGCACAAGCTGAATATGATAATGCCAAAACTGAGATGCTTACATCAGAGATTCAGCTCCAGGGCAATGGCGTAAATATCCGCTCGGGCGAAGCAGAGGCAGCCGGACTTCTTCAAAGCATCAATGGGATTGAAGCGAAGCTTAAAACCCTTCAGATCCGCTCGCCCATCGATGGGTACGTGATCGTCAAAGAGGCTGAAACCTCTGAGACCGTAACACCTTCTCAGCCCATCCTGCGAATCGTCGACCCTGAAACTCTCTGGATACGCACATATATTGACGAGCGCATAAGCGGTGATATCCGCGCCGGACAGCGGGCTGGGATCACGCTGCGCTCGCAGCCTGACAGATCCTTTTCCGGTCATGTGAGCCGTATCAATACCATGAGCGATTCCGTGACGCAAGAGCGTGTAGTTGAGATAATCTTTGACGAGATACCAATGCCGTTTTTTGTAAATGAACAGGCTGAAGTGCATATCCAGGTCAAAACACTCTCCAATATACTTAAGATCCCGGCCTCACTCATTGTCGCATATGGCGGGAAGAAGGGCGTCTGGATCTCAAAAGACAAAGCAGCGCATTTTCAGACACTTGAAATTATCGCGCAAAGCGATGATGAGGTTGCCGTTGGTTCAGGCATCGATGAAAACAGCCGCATCATAATTCCTGATGCTCATAAAAAAACGCTCCATGAGGGGATGAGTATCCGGCCATGATCAATCTGGCGCAAAAAGATATCGCCCATTCTTTGGGTAAATTCATTATCACAGCCATGGGTGTTGGAATGCTTCTGGGCGTGGTGCTTATTATGATCGGCGTCTATCGGGGAATGATCGTGGATGCCGGAATACTTATTGAAGATATCGGCGCGCAACTCTGGGTGGTGCAGGAAAACACGCTGGGGCCTTTTGCTGAGAGTTCACGTGTACATGAAGATCTGAAAGATACGGTCTCTGTTATGCGTGGTGTTGATAAAAGTGAGGCCATTACCTTTCAAAATCTCCAGCTTATTAATGACAAAGGCGATGCCGTGCGGGTATTTTCCATAGGCTATGATCCCTATGGCGCTTTTAAAGTGGTCAATCCCGACCGACTGATCGAGGGGAGAGGCCTGAATAAACAGCATTACGAAATGGTGGTTTCAGAAAAGACAGGATTTATCCTGAATGAACGTATTCAGCTGGGGCGCGACATCTACACAGTTGTGGGTATCACGAGAGGCACTACCTCATCGGCCGGCGACCCGCTCATCTATATCAGCCTTAAAGATGCCCAGCAGCTGCAGTTTCTCTACTCAAACGCAGAGATCAGAAACGACATGGCGCGCGGCATGAACAGCCAGAATTCCCCTATGGCCAATGCGGTTATCGCTACTGTTAAAAGCGGATTTTCTCCTGAGGAGGTTGCCGGAGAAATTCAAAGGTGGAAGCATAAAAGCGTTTATACTCTGGCGGAAGAAAAAAGTATCCTCGCCCAAAACCTGCTCAAGTGGGCGACCAAGCAGATAGGGATGTTCACGGTGATCCTCGTTATCGTCTCAAGCATCATCATCGCGCTCATCATATATACAATGACATTGGAGAAGATCAAGGAAATTTCAATTTTAAAGCTCATCGGCATTCCCAATTGGATGATCGTTAAAATGATCATGCAGGAAACACTGGTGCTGGGTATGTTTGCCTTTGTCTTCGGCAATATCTTTGCCCATCTTATTTATTCCAGGTTTCCACGGCGTGTGGTGCTTGAAATGCCTGATGCGTGGATGCTCTTTGGCGTCATTATTCTTGCATCGATCTTATCATCATTTTTTGGCGTGCGTAAAGTGATCAAGGCTGATCCTGCTGCTGCGATAGGGGGGTAAAGACAAAATGAGCGGACAGAGCATAAAGGTAGAAAACCTCGTCAAGACCTTTGGCGAAGGTGAGAACGCGGTGCATGTCATGAAAGGGGCCTCCTTTGAGATACAAAAGGGTGAATTTGTGGCGCTTGTCGCGCCGAGCGGCGCTGGGAAAACAACTTTGCTTCTGATGATCGGCTGTGTAGTAGAGCCGACCTCGGGCAGCATCTGGCTGGGTGATAAAAAAGTATACGACAACCGCTGGCTCAGCAGTGATACGCGGAAAATACGCCGTGAGAAAATAGGTTTTATTTTCCAGGCGCACTATCTGATCCCTTTTTTAAATGTCCTGGAAAATATTACGCTTCTTCCTATGGCAAACTCCTGGCCCAAAACCAGGGCAGATCAAAAAGCCAGGGAATTGCTCAACTATCTGGATATCGGCGACAAGATACATGCGATGCCAAGTCAGCTCTCCGGCGGCCAGAACCAGCGTGTTGCCATTGCCAGGGCGCTGGCCAGCGAACCGCAGTTCATCCTTGCCGACGAACCTACGGCAGCTCTTGATACGGAGCGATCGGTCAGTGTGGTCAAAATGTTAAAAAAAATAGCGCGCGAGCAGGATGTAGCGATCATCATGGTCACCCACGATGAGAGGATGCTCCCGTATTGCGACAAGATCCTCAAGATTGTTAACGGTAAGATAGAGGTTTCAGTAAGTCCTCATAGAGAGGATCTTAAATAATAAGAAGTTAATAGGAGGATAAAGAGGTTTGTTTGGAGTATATCAATAGTATTTGAGTGTTACCCCTTAACCTCTATCCCCAGCTTCTTCATCTTATACCCGATCTGCCTTGATGTAATACCGAGGAGGCGGGCTGCTTTTGCCTGAACCCAGCCGGTCTTTTCAAGGGCGTCCATGATATTCACCTTCTCAAGCTCCTTCAAATCGGTGGTTAATGACATCTCGCCTCTTGAGGTCTTTGGGCGTTGTAGGCTTAATGATATAGGAAGGTCTGACGCGGATATCTTATCTTTTGGCGACATAACAACGAGCCTCTCAATCGTGTTCTCAAGCTCTCTCACATTGCCGGGCCAGCCGTATTCCAGAAATACCTGCAGCGCGTTCTTATCAAAAGATACAGACCTGTTGTTCTCTTTATTGAACTTCTTTAAGAAATAATCTATCAGAAGCGGGATGTCTTCGCCTCTGTGGTTAAGTGATGGGAGCAGGATAGGTATTACATTAAGCCTGAAGTAGAGGTCTTCTCTGAATCTGTCCTGAGAGACGAGGGCTTCAAGGTCTCTGCTGGTTGCGGTAATTATCCTGATATCAACCTTTATCGTCTTCTGTCCGCCTACGCGCTCAAACTCCCTCTCCTGAAGCACACGCAGTATCTTGGGCTGAAGCAGGATCGGCAGGTCGCCTATCTCATCAAGAAATATCGTGCCGCCGTTTGCAAGTTCGAACTTGCCGCTCCTTGCTGATATCGCGCCAGTGAATGCGCCTTTTTCATGGCCGAAGAGTTCTGACTCAAGAAGCCCCTCAGGTATGGAGGCGCAGTTGAACTTGATGAAAGGCCCTTTGCTTCTCGGGCTCATATAATGGATAGCCTTGGCGATAAGCTCTTTTCCCGTTCCGCTCTCGCCTCTCAAAAGGACGGTCGCCTTGGACGGGGATACGCGGTGAACAGCCTCAAATACCTCCTGCATCCGGTCTGACTCGCCTATGACATTGGCTATGCTGTATTTGCCTTTCAGCTCACGCTTCAGGTGCTCTTTCTCTTTTTCAACTTCTTCATAGCTCTCTCTGAGCTTGATGAACTGGGCGATGAGTGACGCCACTATATTCAGCACCCTGAGGTCGTCATCCACATTGCCGTGCTCTGTTGTGTATATCCTGTCAACGCTCAGAACGCCGAGAGGCTCGCTCTTGAACTTTATCGGCACGCAGAGAAATGAGATGCCGTCCTTCTCAGGCCTTGAGCCTGTCTTGTTTAGAAAGAGCGGCTCCTTACCTATATTTGAAATGACCATGGGGCTTTTCTGTTCAAGCACCCTTCCTACGATCCCTTCGCCTATCCGATACTTGCCTTTCTCAATATTCTGTTTTGTAAGCCCGTGCGCTGCGACTATCCGCAATTCATTTGATAAAGGGTCAAGCAGAAAGACGCATCCGCGCTGAAGGTCAAGCATCTCGCCAAGTGTGGACATAACAGAAGAGAGGTTCTTCTCAAGGTCAAACGAAGTGGTAAGCACTCTGCTCACCTCAAGTATGGCTGTGAGCTCTTCATTCTTCCGCGCTATCAGGTCTGAATCTGAATTCATTTTTTTAATTACTCCCCATATGACAATTTTGTTTCCATGCTACGTTATTGTGCCATAATTTTATAATTTATAAAATAGAAATAAAACGACAGCATGACAGATAACGCTTTACTTGTAACCTGATCAGTATGTTATTGTTAGTTCAGTTGTTGTCTTATTAATGGAAACAACTGACTGGAATAAACTTTAATAATGAGAGCTATAAAAGGTAATTCATATCTTAAAAAATCCGTTCTTTTTCTCATTCTTGCTTTTTTAACGGTCTTTATTGCGGACTATATCGGCCTTTATGAAGAGGTCGGGCCGGAATTGCTTGCCAACAATGACTTCAAAGAGGGGTTTGCCCATTGGAAACGTACCGGGCCTGACGATCTGATTGTGCTTGAAGACCCTCCTGCTGCAAAGCTGTATTCAAAAACGCCGCAGAATAATATAAGTTTTTTTCAGGGCATTGATGAACCCGGACGATTCAGGCTGCTTAAACTTTCAGGAGATTTAAAGACTGAAGCGGTCAGCGCCGGCAGCAGGGAATGGTACAGGGCAGGGCTGGTTTTGGCACACTTTGATGCCAAGAGAGAATGGATATCTGCCCCGCATGTTGTTGTTGCCCTTACAGGAGATAATCCCTGGAAGAGATATGAGATGCTCTTCAAGATAAAACCTGAAGCTGAGCAGGTAAGGGTTATCGCGCAGCTGATCAAAGTCACCGGTTCTATGTGGGTCAAGAACCTCAGCCTCAGAGAGGCTGTTGAAAAACCGATATACAAATACTGGCAGTTTATCTATGTGCTTTGGTTTATTTTTCTTGCATGGTTATTGCCGCCTCTTGTTATTGACTGTAACGGCATGATACTTAAAGCAGTGGTTTTTTTTACAGTTACAGTAATTCTTTTCGGGGCTCTGACCCCGGGCACCAGCAAGCTTCAGTTTCAGGAGGATGCGGCAGGTACCATAAAAAAAATAACCGGCCAGGAACGGCCTAACATAGAAATTAAAGATAAAATAGCTGTACAAGAAAAGCTGAAAATTACCAAACGATGGATCCTGGCAGACAAGAGCGGCCACTTTATTCTCTTCTCTATTCTTGCCTTAAGCCTGGCAGCAGGCTTCAGCATGGACAGATACATGATGCTCATAATAGTTGTAGCTATGTTTGCGGGGACTACAGAGGTTATGCAGTTTTTTGTTGATGACCGTACACCTCAGATCTATGACTGGCTTATTGACCTTAGCGGAGCGGTATCAGGGTTTCTTCTTTTTGCAGCGGTCAGAAGAAAAATATCTCCTGCAGCAGATCCTTCCATGCCGCAGGAGACGATTGATTAATTTCCGCAGCAGAGACGCTTCATGCTCTTTTTTCCTGTAGCCGAATATGACAGAATTACTTCCACCTTTTTCCCGCACAAACTGCAGAGCTTTGAAATGTTCTTTGCTCCTGCACGCGCGGATACATTTGTCTTGGATTTTCCAGCCATTTTTACTTCCTCCTTTTATATGAGACTCTAAATTGCAGTACTTATGTCGCAGACGCAAAAATTTACCTGCGATGTTTCCTTTTCCATTGGTATTGAAAGCAGAATACGTCAGGACGGTAAAACCGCGGAACGAGATATCTTACTTAAAAGCCAAATTATTTGTCAATGCCAAGGCAATAGAGACTGTCCAGCCTAAAAGAGCATTAATTATTCTCTTTCATCTCCCATACACCGCAGGGGCATATGCCTGCGCAGAAGCCGCAGCCTATGCAGAGGTCCTTGTCAACAACGTATTCATAAAAGCCCTTGCCTAGATCTTTTCTGCTGATAGCGCCGTAATAGCAGGTTGCTTCGCACATATGGCAGTCCCTGCATGCTGCGCAGGACATGCAGCGGTCAGCTTCGGTCTTAGGTTTAAAAGGTTCACCCTTGCATAAGTCGTAATATGCCGCCTTTATCTTTTCGTATTGAACAACCGGCCTCGACAGAAGTCTGTTATATGATAGCCCGGAGATCAGGGCATGCACTGCTTCAGCTGCCTTTTTGCCGTGTCCTATCGCGTGCGTGACAAGCCCGAGGCTCGTTACATCGCCTATCGCAAATATTTTAGGATCTGACGTATAGCCTGCCTCATCAGCCTCTACCCACCCGTTCTTATTAGTCTGGACACTTGGCGGCAGAAAGCCTGTCTCAGGCATATCGCCTATCGAGACTACAACGAGGTCAGCCTCAAGGCTTGAACCATCCTTGAAATATATATTTCTCTCTTTCTTGACATACTTATCAGTGAACTTCGGCCATGCTATTTTGGTGCCGAGAGACTCTGCTATGTTCAGCTCCTCGCCGAATGCAGCAGGCTTTTGAACATCAACAGCGGTCACCTCTTTTGCCCCGCATTGATAGGCCTGCGCAGCGACATCCATGCCGACATTTCCAGCTCCGATAATGACCACTTTCTTGTCCTTCAGGTCAGGCAGTTGTCCCAGGTTTATTCCCTTTAGAAAATCGTATGCAGTTACCATATCTTCAATTCCCGGGACATTGAGCTTTCTCGGTTTGTGCGCGCCGCAGGCTACGATTACAGCATCATGGTTCTTATAGAGCTCCATGAATTTCTTCTTATCTATTGTCACACCGAGGTTTGACTTGATGCCTATCTCAGTGAACTTCTCAAGCTCTTTTTTGAGGACCTTCTGCGGAAGCCGTTCTCTTGGTATGCAGTATTCAAGCTTTCCGCCGAGCTTATTCTCTGATTCAAATATCTCCACATCATGGCCTTTAAGCCTTAACTGCCATGCCGCAGAGAGGCCGCCCGGGCCGCCGCCGATGACGGCTATCTTTTTGCCGGTCTTTGCCTTAGGCTTTGGAGCTTTGGCTCCGATACTCGCCTTTCCGAGATCTTTAATGCTGACAGCTGTATCAAGCCTCGCCCTTGTGCATGATTCCATACAGAGGTTCGGGCATATCTCGCCACATACTGTTGCAGGCAGCGGGCTGTACTCCATGACAAGCTCCATAGCTTCTTTGAGCTTTCCTTCCCTTATGAATTGTGTGCGCCTTTGTGTCGGGATGTTGCTCGGGCAGCTGAATTCACAGGGCGGAGAATACTTCATATTGTTCCATAATGGCTTATAACGCCTTTCATCGCCTGTTGTAATATATGGGAGAATGGTCATGGGATGTGTTATATACTCGGCAAATATCCCGCCCTTGCCAACTCCGTCGTCCCATACCTTATTGCGGAAATCCACAAGGGACATCTTCAATTTACCTTTTTTTGATTTCTCCTGCGCTGTGAAAGGTATGAACTTTCTCCACTCTTTTCTGGAACCGGTAAGCTCTTTATAATGATCGCTCCTGTCGATGGCCTTGAGATAAGGCTTCATATTCTCAGTCAGCCATTCCCAGTCCTGATCTGTAAGGTCAAGAAGTTTCACATCAGATTTGCTGTAGCTTTCGTCTATCGGGCCGCGGAAGTAGACGACTCCGCCGACCATTCCGACGCAGGGCCTGTAGCCGAGTATGTTTCTGGGGTTTCTGGGATTTACTCCGCATATGACAGATATTCCGCCTGCCTTGAACTCTGCAAAGGTATCTCCCACATTCCTGAAGTACCATGACTCAGGAGGATTGAACCTCGGGTTGTGCTTTGTCATGGTGTCGCAGCGCGCTCCTCCGCTGCCCTGAACATAGAGCCTGCCCTGGGCACAGGCGTTATGCGCTCCGTTTGTGACATCACCCAGGACTGTAATATCTGCACCGCAGTTTACCCAGCCTATGTCGTCAGAGGTTCCGCCTTTGACAAGGATCTCAGTGCCGAACATTCCCATGCTGCCGAGCCTTTGCCCGACAGGGCCTTCAACAGTTATCTTTACAGTATCCCCTGTAGGCCAGATGCGTCCGCCGATACCATGCTGGCCATCCGCGATTATGTGAAGGTTTCTGGCGCCGCCTTTTACGGCATCCTGAATCTCTTCCTCAAGTATCCTTGAAGGGGTTCTCTTGCCGCTTATGTTTGCTTTGATAGTTATCTTTTTCATTATCAGCACGCGTAATTTATCTTTAATCTCTCTGCTATCGCAGGGTCGTCTGCGCTCAGGCCGTCAGACATGCCGATAGGCAGCTCTGTGCTCCTACCCATGGGAGCCAGGATCTTTTTGAGTTCAATATCAACGGATTTAAATACCTCAACAACCCTCTCCGCAACCTTGTCCGGGTCAAGCCTTCTGTACAGCTTCGGGTCCTGAGTGGTAATACCTCTGGGGCATCTGCCTATGTTGCAGACGTTACAGCGGTTCTGTTCATCACCAAGGCATTCTGCCGCAGCCTGCATGATATATTTTCCTATAGAAACAGCTGACGCGCCGAGCATAAAGAGCGAGGCGGCATTTGCTGCAAGGTTTCCTTTCTTTCCGACACCGCCGGAGGCTATAAGCGGGATCTCATTCTGCTTGCCCTGTTTAACAAGGTCGAGATAACAGTCTCTGAGGTTTGATGCTATAGGATGCCCCATGCTGTTCATTGATACATCATATGCAGCCCCTGTTCCGCCGTCCTCGCCGTCAAGCGAAAGCGCTGCGGCAAACGGGTTTCTCACGAGGTTATTAAGAACAGCCTTTGAAGTCTGTGTCGCTGATATCTTTGGATAGACCGGCACCCTGAATCCCCATGCCATGGACATGGACTGGATCATCTTAGCAACCGCTTCTTCAATTGAATATTTTGTCTGATGCGTCGGAGGAGACGGAAGGTCAACACCCATCGGGACGCCTCTTATCTCTGAGATAAGCTTGAGCACTTTATGCGCCATCAGGAGCCCGCCGTCACCCGGCTTTGCGCCCTGGCCGTACTTGATCTCGATCGCGCACGGGTCTTCGATCATATGCGGCAGAGCCCTTACGATCTCATCCCAGCCGAAGTAACCTGATGCGATCTGCGGTATGAAATATTTAAGGAACCTTGACCTGAGCAGCCTTGCAGGCATACCGCCTTCACCGGAGCACATGACAACAGGCATGCCTTCCACTTCATTAAGGTATGTGATCCCCATGGCAAGCCCTTCCCACATATTCGGAGAGAGCGCGCCTATGGACATGCTTCCGATCATGATAGGGTAGATCTCCCTTACCGGCGGCATGAAGGTATCACTCTTTTTATCTAATTTAAGATTCCCGTTCACCAGCTTTATCGGCAGTTCTTCCGGGGGAAGTATCCTTCCGAGGTATGTCCTTATCCTGAACTCATGTCTTCCAGCGTCAAGCGCAGGGTCGGTGAGCATCGATATCCTTGTGAACTTAAGACGGTCAAGTGTTGAGACCAGCGGGTCATTTCTTCTGCCGCCCCTTCTGTATGGGTGGCCGCCCCTGTTTTTATGAAAGGCTAATTTGTGCTGAGGGTTGAACTCCGGCTCTATGGCCTCATTAGGGCATACGAGCGAGCATGTAGCGCAGCCTGTGCAGTAACGGTCGATGTCAGTAGACTGTTTAATAACCGTGACCGTCTGCCTTGCTGACTTAGGATTCGGTATCGGGCCGTCGGAATGAACGCTTCTCTTTACAACGACCGACGGTTCAATGGATAACATAGGGCATACGGCGGTGCATTTCCCGCACCGTGTGCACCTGTCATCTCTCCAGCGGACGACATATGGAAAATCTTTCAGCGTCAGCTTATGATTGTTGTCCAACCTTGAAGCTGGTTCCATACCTTCACTCCTTTTGCGTCAGGCTCGATTATTACCATATCGTATTTCATTGGAAAAACATCCAGCGACTTGTCTCTCTTTGGCACTGCGCTGTCAAGCCCGCACTCCTCTGACATGAGTCCGAACTTTCCTTTATTGCCGCCTACAATGCCGGGCCTTAACTTCTTCGCGTCCTGCACCATGAATGTGGTGCCGTCAGGCGTAAAACCGATGACGCAGTTAGGGCCGTCTATACAGAGCGGCCTGAGGGACATCTTAAGCAGCCTCGCGACCTCGCTGTCTTTCCTCGTATCTATCTCCTCTGACTTAAGAGGCGTGATAATATCTTTGTAATAAGTAAGCGGGTAACCCAGATGTTTACAGCTGTAATGAAGAATATGGGCAAATACCTCGCTGTCGCTGTTATAACCGATATAACCCGGCATACCTCTTCCCTGAAGGAACTCTTTGATAGGGATAAATGCTGTATTCTCGCCGTTGGTCATTGTGCCGTATCCTTGGATAAAGAAGGGATGGCATGCGTATAAATTAATAGCGTAATTGGTGTTCTGCCTTCCCTGCGCAAAGATGATCTTTGCCTTAAGCGATGAGTTGTCAAGGCCGAAGAACTCGCTAAGCTGCATCGGGTCGCCGACCTCTTTCAATGCGATTATGTCAGGATAGAATGCAAAGACGATTATGGATTCGTCAGCCTCGCCCATCTTTCTGAGCGCAACCCTTGTATTTAAGAGCAGGCTTTCTCTCTCTTCTAAAGATCTGCCTTTATATTCATCAGGGTAGTCATATGCCCTGGCAAAGTAATGATCTCTTTTATTGATCCCTTTGACAGGCTTGATCTTTGGCGACCATTCATGTTTAAGCCGGAAGCCCAGCTTGTCCATGTAGCTGTCAAGAGCGCTTATGCCGTCTTTTGAACAGATACCGGATAGGATGGGATAGCTTTTAAGGTCTTTGAAATCACCGCCTAGGTCCTTGAGTATAAGGCCCATTCCTGAGCCGTCATGCCCCTCTTTCATGGTTTCAAGGGCGATAACGTTCTCTATCGGGGAGAAGTATTTAGCTGAAGTTAACGCGGCTAATCTGCACATTTTATCTTCTTTAGAGAAAAAATTAGCAGGCATAATTGCCTGCCGGTCGAGCTGTATAATTTAATACTTTACACCGGCTTATGTCAAACCATAGAACATTAATAATACAGACGTATAAATGCCCGGTATCGCATATGATATAATTCTTTCAGAAACTGAAAATGGAGGTCTCATGGCAACCGCTTCTTCTTGCTGGGAAAAAATACTGTCTGATGTTAACAAAAACAGGGGGCTGCTCTCTGAGATAGAAAGATTCGCCTATGAGAACAACGAACCTGCGGATATAGTATTCGGCACCTCAGGATGGAGAGGGGAGATAGGCACTGAATACACATTCAATAATGTCAGGATCGTGACTTCTGCCATCATCAGGATGTTCAGGGAAAATGACCCGTCTGTCATGAAGGCGATGGGAGTTTCGGGTTTTGAAGATATTCAGAAGATGGGCGTTATCGTAGGGCATGACAACCGTTTTCTCGGGCATGAATTTGCCATGGAAGTGATCGGCCTTCTTCAGAAAGAAGGCATCAGGACATGGTATGCGGGCGAGGCTACTACCCCTGAATTTTCCGCAGGCATAGAGATGCTTAAAGCGGCATGCTCTATCAATCTCACACCTTCACACAATCCTGCAAATTACGGCGGATTCAAATTCAACCCTTCTGACGGCGGGCCGGCAGGAACTGAGATCACTTCAAGGATAGAAGAGATTGCCAACGGAATGATGGCCGAATCTCCTGTGATAGAAAGCCGTAAGCCTGAAAGCATTGAAAAGACAGACCTCACTGAACTCTATATTAAGTTCATAACAGAGAGAAAGACCATTGACATAAAGAGGATAAAGGATTTCATCGCAAAAGAGGACTGCATAATCTGTATTGATAATGTTCACGGTGCGACAAGAGGACGCATCCAAAGAATAATCGGTAAGAGCGAAAAGATCAAGTATCTGCGCACAGAAGATGATTACCTGTTCGGCGGCGTTGCTCCTGAACCTTCAGCAGGGAATATGAGAGGAGTGGAAAATGTCCTGGCTGCAAGCGATGCCAAGTTCAGGCTTGGCGCAATTTTGGATCCTGACGGAGACCGCATACGTTATGCAGACCCGAATATTCAGATACCGATGAATTATTTCGGCGCGATGGCTCTGCACTTTCTTCATGTTCATAAAGGAATATCAGGTGTTGTCGCGAAATCAGTCGGCACAAGCAACCTTGTAAACGCTATCGCGGAGAAACTTAACATCCCTGTGAAAGAGACAAAGGTCGGCTTCAAGAACTTCAGGCCGTATATGCTCCGCAATGCAAAGGAGAGGGCGATAGTCTGTTTTGAAGAGTCTGACGGCATCACGGGATTTAACAATACCCTTGAGAAAGACGCCCTCTTCGGGATACTCATAGCTATTGAGATGATGGCTGTCACAGGCAAAAACCTCGGTGACTATCTTAAAGATATAATGGATGAATTCGGCTGGTACTATCCTGACCGTTCAGGCATCGCTGTTGACCCGTCTCTTGCAGGAGAGGCACTGCAAAAAAAGCTTTCAGTCATCAGGGAGAGATATAAAGAGGGGACGGTAGTTGATCTCGGCGGCAGTAAAAAGACCGTCATAAATATCATCACAGTAGACGGTACAAAGCTCGTTTTTGATGACGGTTCCTGGCTTATGATAAGGCCGTCCGGCACTGAGCCGAAGGTGAGGTTCTATATTGAAGCAAGGTCAGAGGCGGGAAAAAAGGCGGTATTTGAAGCTGCTGAGAAGATGACGAAAGATGTGTTGGGGATGTAGTAATCCCGAAGATATTTCTTTGTAATAGATCTTAATCCAGAAAACCCTTCTTTTTAAATATCTCTATCGTCTCAAGCCAGGAACCTGTCTGAATCGCCTCCACCGGGCATTCAGGCCCTGAGGGCCATGTGTCGATAAGTTCATTGACAGCTGCATCATTGCCGCCTTTAAATAATGCATCACCGATAAATACCACTTTATCAAATCCTTCTTCCAGCAGCTTTCGCACAGGTTTGGTCTTGTCCTCACCTGATATCCCGATATCGAACGAGGTCTGCCCGCCGAGTGTAATATGCAGATGCTTTTCTTTTATAAGCGATGACAATGAAAGATTGAGATATTCCATTATCTTTTCTCTATAGCCTGATGACTGGTCGAAACTTACGAATTGTTCCCTGTTGCGCACGGCATCCGGGTCTTCATGCTCCAGCCTGCCGATAGGACAAAGATTTATCATTGAGACCCTGTCAACTATCCTATTATCCACTATCATGAGATCAGCAGGAAGCTGAAACTGCTGCATCTTCAGGGTCTCAGCCAGTATATCCATCAAACGGAGATAATCGTTCTCTCCGAGATAATTCCTGATATTGAACTCTGAGACCAGTTTGATTGACATCTCTTTTGAATAATCACAATGATAATGAACTGCGCCGTTGCTGACAAAGGCGTCGAACTGTCCGCGGAATCTGTGGACATAGAGAGGATTAAAGAACTGCCCCTGCAAAAGTGAGAAGTGGCTGCCCGCAGCTACATAAAAAGGGACATTAAGACGCATAAGTATATCGACCATCTGCGCGGTAATGGGCTGGCGCGGCGGGGTCAGGGTGCTGTCAATATCGAGGGCCAATGCTGTCTTCATATTTTTTTACGTAATCGCAAAGTTGACTCGATAATAGCAGATAAATGAAAAAAATTAAACTTGCCTATTGACATCTTCTTTAAACGGGACTAAAATACTCTTGATTATGCAGATCACACGCGAAACAGATTATGCGGTCAGGTGCCTTATACATCTTTCCGGAACGCCGGATGAGGTTGTTGTGATAGATGAGATCGCCGGCATAAGGGATGTTCCAAGGAGCTTTCTTGCCAAGATACTCCAGAAACTCTCAAAGGCGGGCATCGTCACATCCTACAGGGGTGTTAAAGGCGGATTCCAGCTTGCGAGAAAGCCGAAGGACATCACTCTGCTGGATGTCGTAGAAGCGATCGAGGGGCCGGTTGCGATGAACAAGTGCGTTGTTGACAGGGAGTTCTGTGATCTCAGCAGGACATGCTCTGTCCATCCTGTATGGGTTGGAATAAGGGCCGGGGTCGAGAATCTTTTAAAAGGCTACAACTTTGAGATGCTTGCCGCAAACAGGAAAAAATGATGATCAACCTTGTTTGACAGGTTAAAGAGTGATATGTTCTTAATTATTATTGAATGCTGTAACTTTATCATTCCGGCTTGTCCGGAATCTTTGCAGCTGCAAGACTCCCGACAAGCGGGAGTGATAGGCATTGGTCATGCATGAATCATTAAAAAGGAGGCGGCAATATGAGTGATTATCAGTATGATAATCAGACGGTAAAAGGATTTATCGTATCTTCGATCTTCTGGGGTGTGGTCGGCATCCTCATCGGGCTTTGGATATCCATCCAGATGTGGGCGCCTTCATGGAACATCGCGCCTTATTTCACCTTCGGGCGGCTGAGGGTGGTGCATACGAACGGGCTCGCATTCGGCCTCGGCATCGGAGCGATATTCGGCATTTCCTACTACATTGTGATGAGGCTTACACGAAGGCCCCTGCTATTTCCCCGGCTTGCGAGGTTTCATCTGCACCTGTTCAATATCGCCATAACACTTGCCGCCTTAAGCCTATTCGCAGGCATGAACCAGTCACTTGAATATGCTGAGCTTGAGTGGCCTCTTGATATAGGAGTCGTTATCTTGTGGGTAATGTTCGCGGTAAATGTCTTCGGCACCGTCATCAAAAGAAAAGAGGAGCAGATGTACATATCGCTCTGGTTTATCATCGCCACTGTCATTGCGGTTGCGGTCCTCTATATAGTTAACAACCTTGCCGTGCCTGCGGGGCTCTTTAAGTCCTACTCGGTATATGCCGGGATCAACAGCGCGAATATCGAGTGGTGGTACGGCCATAACGCGGTTGGTTTTATATTTACAACTCCCATTCTGGCTATGTTCTACTACTTTCTGCCTAAGTCCACAGGGCTGCCGATATTCAGCCACAGGCTCTCGATCATATCCTTCTGGTCGCTGGTATTCGGATATTTATGGGTAGGGTCTCATCACCTGGTTTATACACCCCTGCCTGACTGGATCCAGACGCTCGGTATCGCGTTCAGCCTCTTCCTTATCGCGCCGTCATGGGGCTCTGTTGTGAATGGTTTCTACACAGTGGCTCCTGAGTGGTCAAAGATGAGGACGAACTATCTCACAAAGTTCTTTATATTAGGCATAACATTCTACGGTCTCCAGACCGTGCAGGGGCCGACTCAGGCTCTGAGGGTTGTCAGTCAGCTCATACACTATACTGACTGGGTTCCTGGCCATGTTCATATGGGCACTATGGGATGGGTGACCATGACCGTCGCGGCTTCCATTTATTACATCATCCCCAAAATATATGACACAGAGATATACAGTGAAAAGATCGCCAATACGCACTTTTATTTTGTCCTGGTCGGACAGCTTCTCTTCTCTGTCACAATGTGGATAACAGGCATACAGCAGGGCGCGTTATGGAAGGCTGTGAACCCTGACGGCACACTAAAATACACCTTTGTCGAGACGCTCGCGAAGAACTATCCGTATTGGCAGATGAGGACTTTTGCAGGAGTTATATTCACCATCGGCATGCTTTATTTTATCTATAACGTATTTATGACTATCCGCAAGGGTAACGCCCTTGCCGCTGCAAAAGCAGGGGAGGTGCGGTGATGGCCGGAGAAATATATAAAAAACCGATAATGTTTTCTATAGTCGCGCTGCTTGTAATACTTTCTGGAACGGCCGTTACGATGTTCGCTCCCATGATGACCGACCAGATGCATCCTAAACTGGAGAACCTCAAGCCGTACACTCCGCTTCAGCTTGCGGGCAGGGATGTATATCAGAGAGAGGGCTGCAACAACTGCCATACACAGACGGTAAGGCCGCTTAAGTCAGAGGTGATGAGATACGGCGAGTATTCCAAGGCCGGAGAATTCGCATATGACTACCCGTTTCTCTGGGGGTCAAAGAGGACAGGCCCTGACATTGCAAGGATAGGCGGGAAGTATCCTGACGCATGGCATTACAGGCATTTTGAGGACCCGAGGGCCTTTTTTAAAGAATCGAACATGCCTTCTTACGCATGGATAAAAGAGAGGGCGCTCGATCCGTCTGATCTACAGGGCCATATGGACGCCCTTGGATTCAGTTATTCTGATGAGGATATTTATGTGCTTCAGGGCAAGAACGAGATGGACGCCCTTGTCGCGTATATGCAGGTCATAGGCACGGCTGTCACAAAGAAGCCGGCGATTGCCAAACCAAAATCCGCAGTAACGGAAGAGGAGCTTATAAATCCTGTTGCCGGAGATGCAGGCGCGATAGCGGCAGGCAAGAAACTTTTTGATGATAACTGCGCCATGTGCCACGGTGTTGCGGGCGAGGGCGACATAGGGCCGAGCCTCATTGACGATATGTTTTTGTATGTGGAGGGAGACCTTAATGATAGTGTTTACTTTCATCTTATCAATGACGGGACTGAAGAGGGTGAGATGGATGAGGGGCGGGCTGAAAAGGGCGGCATGCCTGAGTTCAGTGATGTGATGAGCAGGGATGAGATATGGTCTGTGATCTCATATATAAGGTCTTTACAGCATAAGTAAAAGGAGGAGCCATGGCAGAGGAATATGATGATATAAAGGCCTTTGAGGCAAAGGATACCGCGCATAAGCTCCCTGTCGGCTGGCTTATACTTTTTTGGGGACTGATAATATGGGGCATCTTTTATTTTGCAGCGTATACCCCTGAGATCAGCGGGTGGAGCCAGGCAAAGGATTATGAGGAGTCAGCAGGAAAGTGAAAGAAATATTTGAATTAAAATTAACAGGAGGTAATGATCATGTCAGAAGATTGTGTATGTTTAGGTTGTAATATTGGCGCAACAGTGCCGGACTTTAAATTGGAGACTTTTGAGCCGTCAAAAGGAGACTTTGGAGAGATCAGCCTTGAAACACTGAAGAAGAACAAGAAGTGGACGATACTGGTATTTTATCCGGCTGACTTTACCTTTGTCTGAGCTACGGAATTCGCTGCTCTGGCAGAGCAGCAGGACAGGTTCAAAAAGATGGGCGCTGAGGTAATTACTGTAAGCAGGGACACAAAGTTCGTCCATCTTGCATGGCAGAGAGATGAGAAGATGCTTAAGGATGTGAAATATCCGATGGGCTCTGACGTCACGGGAAAGCTTGCAAAGATGTTCGGTGTCTATGACGAGGCAACAGGCCTTTCACTGAGAGGCACTTTTATCATTAGCCCTGAAGGCAAGCTCCTTAACGCTGAAATAAATTACTTTAATATGGGCAGGAATGTAGAGGAACTGCTGAGAAAGTTCAAGGCAAATCTTCACCTTGCAAAACATTCTGCCGAAGGATGCCCGGCAAAGTGGAAGGACAAAGGCGACAAGACGTTGAAACCTTCCGCGCAGTTGGTCGGAAGGGTCTTCGAGGCGTTGAAGGAATAAGCAAAGGAGGCATGTGATGGATATATCGGTCATGGCAACAATCGGCTTTACAACTATAGCCGCAATCGGGATATTGATCCTTTATTTGATAGCCAGGAAAGGCGGCAGGTAGCTTATATGAACATGCAGACTGCGGCATATTTTTTATTCGGCCTTTCAATGGTCATTATCTTCGGAGTGATAATCGTCTATTATTATTCGAAGAAGAGGCAGAAGAAGATAGAGGAACCAAAGTTCAGAATGCTTGATGACGACCGGTAACTTACAGCAATGGCGCAGGTTAGCGGCATTCTTTGGAGCAGCGGTCGTTGTCAGCCTTCCCTTTCTTAAAATAAAAGGCGAAAGCGCCCTGAGATTTGATATCCCGGCGCTTCAGCTTCACTTTTTCGGCACAAGCATATGGATGGAGGAGTTCTTCATCGTGCTTATCGGGATCATCTTCCTGAGCTTCCTGTTCATCTCTATGACTCTGTTATTCGGCAGGATCTGGTGCGGTTGGGCCTGCCCGCAGACCGTGCTGTCTGACATTACCGCTTCTGTTGAGAGATATTCAGGCAAGGGCTTTTATCAGAGGATCATTTCATATGCTGCGGTCTTTGTTCTGAGTCTGGCAGTTGGCGCGAACCTCATCTGGTATTTTGTATCGCCTTATGACTTTTTCCCGGCATTGGCCGGCCGGCATCTCGGCAGCGTCGTATGGGCGTTCTGGGTAACGCTTTCATTGATAATATTTCTGGATCTCTCTTTTTTGAGGCAGAGGTTCTGCGCTACCGTATGCCCTTACTCGATGCTCCAGGGAGCGCTCTTTGACGAAAGCACCCTGACCGTCGCTTTTGACCCGCGGAGAAAAGAAGAATGCATTGACTGTAAGGCATGCGTGCGGGCCTGCCCTGTAGGCATTGATATAAGGCAAGGCGAAAACAGGGCGTGCATACATTGCGCAAAATGCATAGACGAGTGCAGGGATATCATGGGGAAGAAGCAAAAGGAGACGCTGATAGATTACTGCCGGGGGCTGCCGGGCGGGACAGGGAATCTTCTCCGCAAGAATACCGTCATGTTTGGAGCAGCAACGCTCCTCTCTCTTCTCTTTGTTTGCTATCTCTTATTCACGCGCCTGCCTTATGACCTCACTGTGCTGCCGAATTACTCTTTTCATCCCAGGGCAACAGCGGACGGCATGATGACAAACTCATATATCCTCTCGATAAAGAACAGGGGAATGGTTGATAAGGCTTTTAAAGTAATGGCAGCCGGTTTTGCAGGCAGGATCAGGATCGTTCCTGAAGAGGATATTTTTATCAAGGCAGGCGAGATAAAAAAAATTCCGGCCTATGTTACTGTTGCCGGAGATATGAAAGAGAGATTGCCGCAGACGATTGACATATCCGTAGCTCCTGCAGAAGAGAGTGAATTTAGACTGACAAGAACGGCAAATTTTATTTTTTCAGGGGAATAGATGAAGACGATAATAATTGTTTCCGCCATCTTCGCCATGCTTGCTGTTGCAGGAGCTATTTTTGTAGGCATTGAAAGTTTTGACGGCACAGTAACAAGCAACCCTTATGAAGAAGGCCTCAGGTGGGATGAAGTCCGAAAGATTAAGTCTGAGCTTGGCTGGGGTTTTGATATGCATGGGGATAAGCTTACAGCCGGTGAAAACAATATCACCATCACACTTGTTGAGAAGGACGGCAGCCCTCTTGACGCTTCATCCGTATCCGTCATGCTCAGCAGGCCGTCAACATCATCATATGACAGTCGTTATGAGCTGGTGAAGGTTAAGGAAGGAACATTCAGGCTGGATATCGAATTCCCGCTTTACGGATACTGGGATATAAAAGCTGACGTGATAAAAAGTACTGATAAGGTCATATTCGAAAAGAGAGTATTTGTGGAGAAGGGTTGATATGATTGACATGAATGCGGATTATCTTCTGATCTTTACAACCGGATTGTTAGGAGGTTTCGGCCATTGCATAGGCATGTGCGGGCCGATAGTCGCGTCTTATTCCATCAGCGGCAAGACTGATATCGAACGCCCTTTTTTCATGAGCCTTCTCCTTCCGCATCTGCTTTATAATGCCGGACGCATTATGACTTACACACTCATCGGCGGAGCAATGGGCTTTGCAGGCTCTCTTCTTAACATCGCCGGACAACTCTCAGGCATCCGGAACGCGATAGCTGTAACAGCAGGGCTGACCATGATCCTTATGGGTGTGAGCATTCTCGGCCTTCCCGGAAATATGGCATGGTTTGAAAGGCATAATGTTTTCATACTGAAGAAGGGGAAGGGTCTTTTAAAGAGAGGCTCTCTCATGAAGTACTTTCCTCTCGGCCTGCTCTTCGGCCTTCTGCCCTGCGGTTTTTCCATGGCTGCGTTTGCTGCTTCCGCAGGCACGGGTAGCACAGCCTCAGGCATGCTGCTTTCGTTTCTCTTCGGCCTCGGCACGATGCCGTCACTTGTCATCTTCGGCATAGCAGCCTCCTTCATCAGTTCAAAGCTGAGGGGCCTTTTTTATAAGGCAGCAGGCGTCACAGTGATAATTATGGGGATACTCTTTCTGTTAAGGGGGTTCAGGCATCATGCTCACATGTGACCACTGCCTGCTTGAGTTTCAGGGGAGCAAGGCTGTCTTTGATGAGGTGAACGGCAGGAAGAAGGCCTTCTGCTGTTACGGTTGCAGGGGCGTTTACAGGCTGATAAATGATGAGGGGCTTGATGCTTTTTATGACAAAAGGGGTTCCTCATGGGTACCCGGCCCGGCTCAAGAGGTAAAGATAGAGCCTTCCGCCTTTGCAGGGAAGATAAGAAGGTCCGGCGATGAGGATGAGATAGACATAGTCATTGACGGTATCCGCTGCGCCTCATGCATCTGGCTGATCGAAAGGGCGCTGCTCAAGAAGAAAGGTGTTACATATTGCAGGGCTAATTACGCGACCCACAGGGCAAAGATAAGATGGGCCCCTGAAATAGCGGGCATTAATGAGATACTTGAACGCATCATATCAATAGGCTATATCCCAAAACCTTTTGATGCAGAGGCGTATGAGAGTGAGCTCAGGAAAGAACGCAGGGATCTTCTAATGAGGTTCGGCACTGCGGCATTCTTTTCAATGCAGTTGATGATGTTCTCTGTCGCGCTTTATGCCGGATATTTTCAGGGCATCGGTGACAGGACTAGGGGTGCGTTTCAGATAATATCCCTTCTGCTGACAACCCCTGTTCTCTTCTATTCCGGCTGGCCTATTTTGAAAGGATCCATAAGTGGGTTAAGGAACCTCAGTTTTAACATGGACGTGCTCATTGCCACAGGAGCAGGTTCGGCATATCTCTTCAGCGCGTATCAGATATACGCGGGCGGGGAGGTATATTTTGATACCGCAGCGATGATAGTGACCTTGATTCTCCTCGGCAGATACATAGAGACAGGCGCAAAAGGCAGGGCATCTAATGTGATCACAAGGCTTCTTTCGCTTAATCCCAAAGAGGCAAGGCGCATAATAAAACAGGGTTCAGAGTTATCTGAAATGGTTTCAATCTCTTCCATTAAAACAGACGACTGGATTCAGGTCAAACCCGGGGAGAGGATCCCTCTTGACGGAGTAATCCTTAACGGCAGGTCAGAGATAGATGAGTCCATGCTGACAGGTGAGTCAATGCCTGTCTCAAAAGCAGAAGGCAGTGAGGTCTTCTGCGGAACACAGAACCTTTACGGCAGCTTTATCTTTAAGGTGAGCAGAACAGGTGAAGATACGGTCTTTTCACAGATCATAAAGACGGTTGAGGACGCGCAGGCAAGGCGCGCTCCGGTACAGGCGCTGGCTGACAGGGCGGTGGGCGTCTTTGTTCCGGCTGTTCTTTTTCTGGGCTTTGTGACCGGGCTGGGATGGTGGGTATACAGCGGCGACCTGACCAATGCTGTAATGAACGCTGTCTCTGTACTTGTCATCGCATGCCCGTGCGCTCTCGGGCTTGCCACCCCTCTTGCCATACTTATCGGCACAACAAGCGGCGCATCAAAGGGCATACTCATAAAAGGCGGCGATATCATTGAGAGGTCAAAGGGCATTGATACGGTTGTCCTGGATAAGACCGGGACGGTCACAGAGGGAAGGCCGCTGCTGAAGTCATATAAAGGGATAGGATGTTCAGATGAAGATGCATTGCGCCTTGCGTCATCGCTTGAAAGGCTTTCAGAGCATTCAATTTCCAAAGCGATAGTCGATGCCTCGGAAGTTCAGCCTTTGACCGTATCTGAATTCAAGGCAGAGCCTGGAAATGGCATAAAGGGCAAGATAGACGGGAAGGATGTCCTTGTCGGCAATAGGAACTTTATTGAGGCTGAAGGTATATTCAAGGGCGTTGAGGATGAACTCGGGCCGGAGTTGTTTTTACAGGCTGATTTTGAAGAGATGTCCGGTTCAACAGTTGTTTATCTCTCATATGATAAAAGGCTCGCCGGCATATTCGTGATCGCTGACAGTATCAGAAAAGAAGCAGGCGAAGTTATAAGAAACTTGATAGAGAGTGGATATGATGTCATGATGATGACAGGCGATAACAGGAAGACCGCGCTCTCAGTTGCCTCTAAAATAGGATTAAAGACAGATATGATAAGGGCTGAGGTTTCACCTGTAGAAAAGGCTGAAATCATAAAAGGGCTTCAGAGAGAAGGGAGAAAGGTTTTAATGGCTGGCGACGGAATAAATGACGCTCCGGCGCTGGTTCAGGCTGATGTCGGGATCGCGGTGGGCAGGGCAACGGACATAGCTCTTGAGAGCGCGGACATGGTGATTATGAGGAACGACCTCAGGCTGATTCCTGAGGCTTTAAAATTATCCGGCAGGACTTACAGCGTTATTAAACAAAACCTCTTCTGGGCATTTGTTTACAATATAGCGGCCATCCCGCTTGCGACAGCAGGCTTGCTCCACCCGATAATGGCTGCTGCTGCAATGACCTTCAGCTCATTAAGCGTTGTAGGCAATTCGATGAGATTAAAGGTGAACTGACTATGTGGTCTGTTTTCCTTCTTATAATAATCGGCCTCGGCACAGGGATAGCGGCCTGGTTGTTTTTTATATGGTCAGTAAAGAGCGGGCAGTATGATGATATAGAGGGGCCGAAATACAGGATGTTTGATGATAAAGATGAAGAAAAATGATAGAATTAAAAATATTTTATCGGAGGTTGAGCATTGCAACTTGAAACAGGCCTGATTATTCTTGAGTCTATTCTTCTCATTGTGACTGTTATTCTTCTTGCCTACAGCATAAAAGAGGGCAAGCAGAGGGACAAACTCCTTATGGAGGTGAGCCGGGCAACAAAGGTGCTTTCACGACAGGAATACTTTCTCACTGTAATTCATGCCATGGTCGAGGCAAAGACCGAGGTTACGGGCTGTATTACGGGCAGGATCCCGCAGGGTGATGATAAACAGATGACAAGGGACATCATCGTTCTGCTCGAAAGGCTGACCAGCAGAGGGGTACGTGTGAAGTATCTTCTGCCGAAATTCCCTGACAGGCTTCATATAGGTTATCTCTATACAAAGGCAGGCGCTGAGGTCTGTTACAGCAACTGTCTTATGGTCCACAACATGCGTTTCATTATTGTGGACGGCAAGACATCGGTGATCGGCATACCTGAAAGCACCGGTGAAAAGGAAGCGACAAAGAAGGGATACAGAATCCCTTCAGAAGGGCTGGCTTCTGTGCTTGAGCATTACTTCAATAGCTGTGAAAAACAGTTGTCCTTCATCGATTACCTTAAAGAGGTAATGAGCTATACAGGAGCCACGCTGGAACATCTTGCGCATGAGATACAGATAGACGCAGAAGAGCTGAAAAAGCTCATAGGTTGACCGCTGCTTTGAGGCTGATATATAACTAGGTGACCCTTTTTTACTTTATGTTTTGAACCAGGGCGCCGCATTCACATCTTTCTTTTATCTTGTCTATATCTTTATCTTTTCCCGTAAGCGGCCTGTTCCATGTCGCATATCCCTTTTCAAACAGCATCTCCGGAAGCAGGTTGTCCATATCATTGCTTGGCAGCTTTGACCTGTAAAAACTGGCAACATCCATATTGTAATAAATTATCCAGCCGTTATATGCCAGCATGCTTATCGGATCAAAGGCTATGCCGCTTGCACAGTCCGGGCAATACAATATTTTAATGATCTTAGGCGGCATTATATTGTCTTTAAAGTGGAAACTTACTGCGCGTTTCCCGCATCTGCATCTTACTGTATGTTCTGTATACATCATTTATTCCCTCCAAATATCAATTATAACTGTTTATATTATACGATGCCCTATATTAGAAATAATACCAGATAAGAATGATTCTTGTCAAGAAAAAAGTGATATTAGATAACATGCTGTAAATAAAGAGAATTTTTGTTGCATCATGCAAAAATTAATTAATATAATAATTTTAGTAAAAACATTGGCAATTTTTCTTATATTCCCTGTAATTATCGTCTAATTCATCATCCAGAGGACACAGAGAATAATGTATCGCATGATAAAAATATTATACTAATTACTAATCTGGTTAAAATCATGAGCAGAAAAAAAACAACGATAAAGACAAAGCGGCTGACATTTGATGAAGAGAAGAAGCTTCCATGGCTCTCCATGCTCCTTGATGCTTATCACATCGTTGACAAAGGTATTGCAAAAGCGATTGAAACTGAGGAGAAGAACGGGAAGGTGTTGGCGTGTACGCAAGGATGCTCCAACTGCTGCAGAACGCTCAGGGACATACCCATATATCCGCTTGAGCTTATGGGAATCTCATGGTATATCGCGGAAAAGATGACGGGAGATATCCGGGATATTCTAAAAAAACAGCTTAAAGAATATACAAGAAGTGACCAGTGCCCCTTTCTGATTCAAGGAGCATGTCCGATACATTCCATGAGGCCGATGGCGTGCAGGCAGTTCACAGTATTCGGGAAACAGTGTGAAGAAGGCGAAGACCCTTACTACACAAGAAACAAAGATGTGCTCCCTTTGGCAAAGAAATATGTTGACCAGGCTTTCTTCATCATGCTTCCATTTCACGGAGTTGAAAAAGAGGCCGAGAGGATAAAGGCGGTTGAGCGGGGCGACATGAACAGGACGGTCAGGGTTTTACAGGAGTGCAACTGGAAGCTGCTTGGAGAGAGGATGGAGAAGTTTGATAAGGAGAGCGGAAAGTAAAAAGCTTTCTCATCCCGCCACTTCCTTTATCGCCTCAGCAGTCTTACCGGTTATCTGCTTCAGCTCTTCTTTTGAAACACTCAGGTGCGGCATAAGGACAATGACATTTCCAAGCGGCCTTATGATAAGGCCTTTCTCTTTTGCTTTTTCGCAGACCTTCCAGCCCATCTTATCTTCCAATGCAAAAGATGTTTTCTTATTTTTGTTCTTTACAAGTTCGATCCCGACCATAAAACCCATCTGCCTTACATCGCCAACGTGCGGAAGTTCAGCGATCTTGGCGAGTTCCTTTTTTAACAGCGCTATCTTCGCCTGCATCTTCTGAAGTGTCTTCTCTTTT
Organism: Thermodesulfovibrionia bacterium; assembly: GCA_030646035.1. NCBI lineage: Bacteria > Pseudomonadati > Nitrospirota > Thermodesulfovibrionia > Thermodesulfovibrionia bacterium. Next base: position 72,899 of record JAUSMY010000036.1, read on the forward strand.
TTGAAAAGATCGATATTTGCAATCGCGGCGGCAGAGGCTAACTGGTTTCCGGTATATGTATGGCCGTGAAAGAAGGTCTTGAGGTCTTTATACTCGCCGAGAAACGCCTCATATATTTTTTTAGTTGTCAAAGTTGCAGCAAGAGGAAGGTAGCCGCCTGTTATGCCTTTTGCAACGCATAGGATATCAGGATTCACACTCTCATGTTCGCAGGCAAACATCTTCCCTGTTCTTCCAAAACCTGTCGCCACCTCATCAGCTATCAATAAGACCTTATATTTAGTGCAAAGCCTTCTGACGCCTTTCAGATATCCCGGAGGTGACACGATCATGCCTCCGGCCCCTTGGACAAGCGGCTCGATTATCAGGCCGGCTATCTTCTTATGATTTTTGCTTAAAACCTTCTCCATCTCTTTCAGGCACTGAAGCCCGCATGATGGATATTCTTTCTTAAGCTCACACCTGTAACAGTAAGGCGAAGGGGCTTTAAATGATTTGAAGAGCAGAGGAGCAAATATCTTATGAAAGATATCAATGCCGCCAACGCTTACCGCGCCAACTGTATCGCCATGATATGAGTTTTTCAGAGAAAGGAATTTCGTCTTCTCTTTAACGCCGTTAAGCTGCCAGTACTGGTATGCCATCTTCAGCCCTATCTCTACGGCAGTAGAACCGCTGTCTGAATAAAAGACCCTGGCAAGGCCTTTCGGCGCGATATTTACAAGCTTTTCCGCAAGCTCTATTGCAGGCGGGTGTGTGAGGCCGAGGAGGGTTGAGTGGCTTATCTTATCAACCTGCGCCTTAATGGCATCGTTTATCTCTTTCTTACCATGTCCGTGTACTGTGACCCAGATTGAGGAAACCCCGTCGAGAAACCATCTGCCGTTGATGTCTTTGAGGAACGAACCCCTTCCTTCTGTTATGATCAAAGGCTCTTCATCATTCCACTCCTTCATCTGGGTGAAGGGATGCCAGAGGTGTTTTTTATCAAGCCGTTCAAGGCGTCTTTTAGTTGCGCTTATACTCATTATCTTATGGCCATCTGTTATAATTATTACTATAAATTCGAAAGAACAGGAGTATGATCTGAGAATATGAATAAGAAAACCGTACTGATTTTTATTATAGCATTGGCAGTTGGTTATTTAGCAGGCACCAGGCTCGATATATTCACAAAAGAGAAGGCGCAATCGCCATACATATATAATTTTCAGGCTCCGCCGGGACTGAAGGGCGAGGGTTCAGCTTTTTCCGATGTGGCAAGGATGGTAAGCCCTACTGTTGTAAACATATCGACAACAAAGGTTGTAGGTTTGGGCGACTTATTCGGACAGCTCCGCAACACTAAAAAATGGAAGGAAGAGAGCCTTGGTTCAGGAGTAATCGTATCTGCTGACGGCTATATCATCACCAATAATCATGTCATTGAGAAGGCTGAAGAGATCAAGGTGACCCTCTTTGACAAACAGGACTATAAAGGTAAGGTCATAGGTTCGGATCCCAAGACCGATATCGCCATTATCAAGATCAAGGCAAAAGACCTGCCTGCCATTAACTGGGGTGATTCAGACAAGCTTGATGTGGGTGAATTCGTTCTTGCTTTCGGCAACCCCTTCGGCCTGAGCCACACTGTAACTATGGGAATAGTAAGCGCGTTAGGCAGGGCGAGCGTCGGCATAGCTGATTATGAGGATTTTATCCAGACGGATGCTTCTATCAACCCCGGCAATTCCGGCGGCCCGCTTGTAAATGTCAAAGGTGAACTTATAGGTGTTAATACCGCGATCATTTCAAAGACAGGCGGTAATCAGGGCATCGGCTTTGCAGTGCCGAGCAACATGGCGAGATCGGTCATGACCCAGCTCATAAAAGAGGGGAAGGTCACAAGGGGATGGGCCGGGGTAGCGATACAGCAGGTGACTCCCGAACTTGCCAAGACGTTCGGCTTAAAGAAGCCGGAAGGCGCTCTTGTGACGGAGATCATTGACAACAGTCCGGCTGAAAAGTCCGGGCTGAAGAGGGGAGATATAATCCTTGAGGTTAATAAAAAGGGTGTTGATGATGTGGAGCAGCTGAGAAATTTTATCGCGCAGAGCAGGGTAGGAAGCAGGATAGCATTAAATGTTTTGCGCGATACAAAGTCAATCTCACTTAATCTGACTGTTGCGGAGCTTGCACAGGACAGCGCCGAGTCAAGGAGCGACAGCAGGCAGGAGAGGCGCGGCACCGAGAAGAACGCCCTTGCGGGATTTTCTGTTATGGATATCAACAGCGATACTGCCAAACAGCTCGGTCTTCCCGGAGATGTGTATGGCGTAGTGATCGAATCTGTGGAGCCTGACAGTGCGGCTGATGAGGCAGGGCTTAAGAAGGGGGACCTTATACAGGAGGTCAATAAGGCCAGGATAAATAATGTAAATGATTTTAATAAGGCGGTATCTCATATACGCGGAGGCGACACGGTCCTCCTCTTTATTAACAGGGGCGAAAACAAATTTTATATTACGTTGAAAATGTTTTCTTAAAAAGGGGTGAACTCATTATGCTCTATCGGATTATTTACTTTCTCGTATTTGTTGCAGGCGGTTATGGTTTCGGATTAAAACAAGGTTTTTCCATCGAAGGGGCGTACTGGGGTGTCGGCATCGGCCTTTTGGCGCTTGCCCTTGACTATGTCAATACAAAGCTGGGCATCGGCATGCTGATAGGCGGAGTTATCGGGCTTTCCGCAGGCCTCTTGTTTGCAAAGCTGATATATCTTCCTGTCAAGGCGGTATTAGGCGAAACAGAAGGCGTTTATATATTGTTATCCTTAAACGCCCTGTTCGGTTACAGCGGACTTTTTTTCGGCCTCAGAAAGGGGAAGGATTTTACCCTGTCTGATATAGTAAGTGTCTTCAGAGGCAGGGTTGTGGGGGAGAGCCCCAAGATCATTGATACCAGCGTTATAATCGATGGCAGGCTGGCAGATGTATGCGAGGCAGGCTTTGCAGAAGGCATATTCATACTGCCTCAATTTGTCCTGCGGGAACTCCAGAACATTGCAGACTCATCTGATGTCTTAAGAAAGGCGCGCGGCAGGCGGGGGCTTGAGGTTGTTGACAAGATACAGAAGATGGGCAATGTCACAGTCAAGATAGTCAGCGAGGACTTTCCTGATATTAAAGAAGTGGACTCCAAGCTTGTAGCCCTTGCCAGACAGCTTGACGCAAAGATAATAACCAATGACATAAACCTCTGCAAGATAGCCCAGCTTCAGGGGGTCACCGCCCTAAACCTCAATGAGCTTGCAAGCGCTCTCAGGCCGGTTGTTATGCCCGGAGAGAACATGAATATATTTATCGCAAAAGAGGGCAAAGAGCATAACCAGGGCGTGGGTTATCTGGATGACGGCACAATGGTTGTCGTTGATAACGCCAGGAAGATCATAAATAATAAGGTCAATGTCGTTGTTACAAGCGTTCTGCAGACAACAACAGGCAGGATGATATTTGCCAGGCTCAAAGAGGAGATGGACAGAGAAGAGCTTAAGGCGGCGCGTTCTTGATAAAGCCCTCTGTAGTGGCTATTGTTCCGGCAGCCGGCATAGGCAGAAGGTTCGGCGGGTCGGTCAGAAAGACATTTGTTGAGCTTAAAGGCATACCGCTTCTGGTGCATACACTGAGCAGGCTTAGTGAAGTTGCATCAATATCAGATATAATACCTGTGCTCAGGGCTGATGATATTGAAACAGGACGCAAGCTCTTTGCGCAGTATAAGATAGAAAAGGTGAGGCAGATAGTTGCAGGAGGCGCTGAGAGGCAGGACTCTATTAACAATGCCGTCAAACTGATAGAAGGCGACTGTATCGTCCTGATCCATGACGGGGCAAGGCCGATCATTTCAGAGAAGCTTGTAGCAAACCTCTTGGAAAACCTTGAAGGTGTTGACGGGGTGATACCCGGACTTCCGGTAAAAGAGACGCTTAAACAGGTTGACGGCAACGGCATGGTGGTATCAACTGTTGACCGTGAGAAGTTCCGCTCCATACAGACCCCTCAGGCCTTTACATCCGGCGTGATCAAAAGGGCTTATAAAATGGCATATGCAGACGGGTTTTACGGGACAGATGACGCGGCGCTTGTTGAGAGAGCCGGCGGCAGGGTTAAGATAATTCCGGGTGATCATTTTAATATAAAGATCACAACACAGGAAGACCTTGAACTTGCGGAGATGCTGATAGAAAGACGGAGTCATCTATGAGAATAGGAATTGGTTATGACTCGCACAGGCTTGTTACTGGAAGACGGCTGATCATTGGCGGCGTTGAGATACCTTTTGAAAAAGGGCTTCAGGGCCACTCTGACGCTGATGTGTTGTGCCATGCGATAATAGATGCCCTTATCGGAGCGTTGGGTATGGGTGACATAGGGAAGCACTTCCCTGATATAGATGATAGATGGAAGGATGCCTCAAGCACTGACCTGCTCTCAATGACCGTGAAGATGGTTAAGGAAGGCGGGTTTGAGGTAGCCTGGATAGATTCTACGGTTATAATACAGGAGCCGAAGATAGGGCCGTTCATTGATGCAATGAAGGATAATATCTCCGGTACAGGCATACCTGTTGGAGTAATCAATATCAAAGCAAAGACAAATGAAGGCATGGGGTTTATTGGAAAAGGCGAAGGAGTTGTTGCACAGGCGGCCTGCCTGCTTAAGCAGGTGCGGTATCAATTATAAAAAAATACAGGAGGATATATGAAATATAAAGGATTGATTTTAGCAGCTGTATTGGTCGGTGCGGCTTTGATGCTCTTAATGAGCCCGGAGAATAAGAAGTTCGATCAGATAGTGGCTGTGGGCAAACCTGCCCCGCAGTTTGAGCTTATGGATTCATCCGGAAAGATGTGGAAGCTGTCTGATCTCAAAGGCCAGGTTGTACTTATAAATTTCTGGGCGACATGGTGTGTGACGTGCAAGGCTGAGATGAATCACAAGGCAAGGCTTTCAGAAATAATGAGGGGCAAGCCCATACAGATGTTCGGAGTGCTTTACAGGGATGACCCGGCTAATCTGGAATCTTATTATGCGAATAACAATGTGACATTTGCTACATTGATAGACCCGGCCAATTCAATGTCAAAACTTTATGGTATCACCGGTGTTCCTGAGACCTTTCTGATAGACAAAGAAGGAATTCTCAGAGAGCGGTTTGTAGGCCCTCAGGAATGGGGCAATAAAGAGACATTAGCCACGATAGAAAAATGGCTGTAGCCTGTGTATAACCGTTTAAAAGAGATGGCATTTACTTCAGGAGCATCTGCTTTTGGCGTAGGTGATATAGACGAACTGCGGCAACATTTTGAGGCTATCCCGCTGGAGCAGACAGAAGGGCTCAAGTACGGCATATCCATAGCAGTAAGGGTATCTGACCCTATACTGAAGGGGATAATTAACTGGCCGACCCGCCACTACCTTCATCACTATAAGATGATAAACGATATGCTTGACCAGACCGCTCTGAGGCTTGCTATCGCCATTCAGGACAAAGGCTATAACGCCATGCCGATACCCGCAAGCCATATAGTTGACTGGCAGGCGCAGACAGCGCATCTCTCGCATAAGATGATCGCGCTTAGAGCCGGGATAGGATGGATAGGAAGGAACAGCCTCCTTGTGCACCCTGAATACGGCTCTAAGATAAGGATAGCGACCATCCTCACAGACATGCCTTTGGAGACAGATAAACCTGTTGAGAATGGATGCGGAGAGTGCAGGAAGTGCGTATCAGCCTGCCCTGTATCCGCCATAAGCGAGTCTTACAAGGATTGGGACAGGATCGCCTGCCTTGAGAAGCTTAAATACTTTGCCAAGGAGCATAATATCGGGCAGTATATCTGCGGGCTCTGTGTTAAGGTGTGCCAGCCTAAGAGCAGATCCTAAGACCAGCCGCAGGATATCAGATTAATTTCATTCATCTTACGAAATCAATTATGACAACACATCCCAGGATAACAATTCTCGGCGGAGGCGCGGCAGGCCTGGCTGTCGGTTATTACTCCAGTAAGAACAAGATTCCGTTCACAATTCATGAGGCCGGTGAACGCATAGGCGGAAACTGTATTACATACAGGGAAGGGGATTTCCGTTTTGATTCAGGCGCGCACCGTTTTCATGACAAAGACGATGAGATCACCGAAGAATTCAGACAACTGCTTGGTGATGATTTCAGGAAGATAAAAGTTCCCAGCTATATCTATCACAATGGGAAGCTCGTCTTCTTTCCTCTTGCACCTCTTAACATGTTTAAGAACTTAGGGCCTTTTACCTTTTTTAAAGTTGCCGTTGAGATACTTGCCTCACGCATTGCGCCTGAAAAGAACAAGGGCAGTTTTAGAGATTTCGCGGTCAATACTTATGGGAAGACGCTTGCCCACAGTTTTCTTTTGAACTATTCTGAAAAGCTGTGGGGCAGGGACTGCAGCGAACTTTCACCTCAGATCGCAGGCAAGAGGATGAAGGGGCTTGACCTCAGAACCTTTGTTGTTGAGGCGGTTATGGGACAGCGGGCAAAGACGGAACATGTTGACGGCTCGTTCTACTATCCTGACCTCGGCATCGGGGCCATTACCGATAAGCTGGCAGAATATTGCGGTGAAGAAAATATCAGGAGAAGATCAGAGATAACCAAGGTTCTCTGTGGTGATAATAAAATAAAACATATTGAGATAAATGGCAGTGAGATCCTTGAGGTCGATAAGCTGGTAAGTACGCTGCCACTCTATAATTTTCTGAGGATGATGGACCCTCAGCCTGAAGAAGGCATCCTGGAGATAGCAAAGAAACTGCGCTACCGTAATGTGGTGCTTGTTGCGTTCTTTCTTGAGAGAGAGTCGCTGACAGACGCCGGAACTATCTATTTCCCTGACAGTGATACACCTATCACTAGGATGTACGAACCAAGGAACAGAAGCAGACAGATGTCTCCGGCAGGCAGAACCTCACTGGTTGTTGAGATGCCGTGCGCCCCGGATGAACTTCTCTGGCATAGCAGTGATGAGAAGCTTGTTGAGACAGCGTATTCAAATCTTGCGGACATCGGCATTCTTAAGCCCGGCGATGTAATTTCAACTTCAGTTAAAAGGCTCAGCCATGCCTATCCGGTGCTTGAGACCGGGTTTGAGGCAAAGGTGCAGGAAGTGAACGACTATCTGAAACGGTTTGAAAATCTGCGGCTTTCAGGAAGGAGCGGAAAGTTCGAATACGCCTGGATCCACGGCATGATGAGGTCCGGCAGGGAGATAGTTGATGAACATATCCTGGCTTAATCCGTACCTGCTTCTTTTGATTCCCGCATTTACATATCTTCTCTCCTATATTTACCTTTCTCTTTACCACCGGCAGCTCTTTATTTTCAATACTGTGATACATGAGGGAGGAGTGTATACGCTCTTGCAGACGATCTTTTATTCTTCACATTTTCTCGGGCATATGCCGGTGCATACAGTGCTTGCACTTTTATTTGTCGGAGTCTATCTATCGCTTGGCAAATTTGCCGTAAAGAAGGATGCCGTAAAGAAGATGCTGATAATATCCCTTCTCCTTCTCATATTCATAGCGACAGCATTTTACCTCAGTTATAAGGAATTCGGTTATGAAGATACGCTTTCTTTTTTAGCCCAGCAGAAGCAGGCTGTTAATATTTATGAGGACGGCGGTTCCTGGAATCTGCATCTCCCCAGCACAATGATATTTTTTGCCTTTATTCCGGTTTATATATATTTCATAAAGAGGATATTTAAGAGAGATATATTTATCAATAGAGGAGGTTATTTCTATATCGCTGCCGGAGTTGTCTCGTTTTTTCTATTCACTGTTATTATTAACAAAGATGTTTCAGAGGCATTTTATAAAGTTTGGACTGATCCGAGATATCTTGCCCATAGCGTCAGGGAGGTTGCCACTTTTCCCATTACATATTTTCCTATACCGCTATCCATCATGCTGCTTTATGAGAAGAGAGAGAGCAGTCTGAAGCAGGCTGATATTCCTGTCGCGTTAACTTATTTTATAGGAATACTGGCATCTGTATTTTTATTAACAATGCTTTATCAGGCATATGTTCCTCTGACAATCGGGATAGGCAGTCTGGCGCAGAAGCCTGCTTTTGCATCAGGCGGAAAGCTGTCAGTGCCGTATCTTCTGGCGTCGCATTACTTTGAGCACTTTCTCGATACAGTATATTTCACATTATTATGCCTGCTTCTCTATTTTGCCTCTGCGGTGAGCGGAAGAGAGAGAGTTATAAGGCCTGGATGAAAAGGAGTATAATATATTTTAAAAGTCAGGCAGCCGGAGGAGAAGATGTTAAATAAGCTCGACCCGCAGAAGACAGGGGCATGGAAGAAGCTTGAGAAGCACTATGCGCTGATGGAGAACGCGCATATGAGGGATATGTTTGATAATGACACGGAAAGGTTCAGCACTTTTTCGCTCCGGTTAGAGGATATACTCGTTGATTATTCAAAAAATATAATCGATAAAGAGACGGTCGCGCTTATTGTTGAACTGGCTGAAGAAGCCGGGCTTAAAGATGCGATTGAGGATATGTTTTCAGGCGGGAAGACAAATGAGACCGAAGGCCGCGCCGTGCTTCATACCGCTCTGAGAAACCGTTCGAACAGTCCAGTTCATGTTGACGGGAAAGATGTCATGCCTGAAGTAAATGCTGTGCTTAAGCAGATGGAGGATTTCTCAGGGAAGGTCATATCAGGCAGGTGGAAAGGCTATACAGGCAAGGCGATAACCGACATAGTTAATATCGGCATCGGCGGCTCTGACCTTGGGCCGGTGATGGTGACTGAGGCTCTTAAGCCATATCGCAAACCAAACATCACCACTCACTTTGTTTCAAACATTGATGCTACGCATATAACAGAGACTTTACAAAAGCTCTCTCCTGAAACAACGCTCTTTATAATTGCTTCAAAGACATTCACAACTCAGGAGACGATGACGAATGCGGATACAGCCCGGAGATGGTTTCTGGAGGCTGTGAAAGATAACGCCGTTATAAAAAAACACTTTGTCGCGATATCAACAAATAAAGAGGAAGTAATAAAGTTCGGCATAGACCCGGAGAACATGTTTATATTCTGGGATTGGGTTGGCGGCAGATATTCCCTCTGGTCTGCTATAGGCCTCTCCATATCATGCTCCATAGGCTTTGAGAATTTCACTGAACTCCTTGAAGGGGCGCATGCTATGGATAATCACTTCAGCGAGACTCCGTTTGACAGGAACATACCGGTGATACTTGGACTGCTCGGCATCTGGTACATCAACTTCTTCGGCTCTGAGACAGAGGCGGTTCTTCCTTATGATCAGTACATGCACAGGTTCCCTGCCTATCTCCAGCAGGCGTACATGGAGAGCAACGGCAAGAGCATCGGCAGGGATGGCAATGAAGTTGCGTATCAGACAGGACAGGTGATATGGGGCGAGCCGGGCACAAACGGCCAGCACTCCTTTTATCAGTTAATTCATCAGGGCACAAGGCTTATCCCGTGCGACTTTCTTGCGCCTGCTATAAGCCATAACCCTGTCGGCGGGCACCATAATATTTTACTCTCCAACTTTTTCGCGCAGGCTGAGGCGCTTATGAAGGGCAAGACAAAAGAGGAAGTTATGGCAGAGCTTAAGTCTTCAGGAAAGAGCGATGAGGATATTAAAAATCTTGCGCCCTTCAAGGTCTTCAAGGGGAATAATCCGACGAATTCGATATTATTCAAGAAACTGACGCCGAGGACGCTTGGAAGTCTGATATCGATGTATGAGCACAAGATATTCACTCAGGGTGTTATCTGGAACATATTCAGTTTTGACCAGTGGGGAGTGGAACTCGGGAAGCAGCTTGCAAATAAGATACTCCCTGAACTTGCCGGTGAAAACAAAATAACCTCTCATGACTCATCCACGAACGGGCTTATCAACGAGTTTAAAGTTTTAAGAAAGAGTTCTTAGACCAAAACCAGATTGTCTTTGTGAAGGACCTCGTCTGAATATTTGTATCCCAGGATCTTTTCTATCTCAGAGCTTTTTTTGCCTATGATCTTATTGAGATCTTTTGATGAATAGTTGGTCAGGCCCTTGGCTATATTATGGCCTTTTCTGTCAATGCAGTTAACCGCGTCACCTTTTTTAAACTCCCCGTCGATCCTTACTATGCCTGAAGGCAAAAGGCTCTTCTTCTTTTTAAGGAGTGCGGTAACAGCCCCTTCATCAAGAACGAGTGTGCCTTTTGATCTTACTCCGTAAGCTATCCATCCATCCTTGGATGAAAGTTTGGTCTCATTAGCCTTAAAGTACGTCCCGACACTTCCCCCCTCAAACAGGCGCTTGAGAAGCCCTCTCTTCTTGCCGCTCATTATCACAACAGGTATGCCGTGGTTGTTCGCCTGCTTTGCGGCTATAAGCTTGGAATACATGCCGCCTGTTCCTACTGCGCTGCCCTCTTTACCTGCGAGCTTTTCAATCTCAGGAGTGATCTTGTCTACACTGGTTATTATCTCTGCGCTTTTATATTTAGGGTCTTTTGAGTAAAGCCCGTCAACGTCAGAGAGTATTATGAGCATCTCCGCTTCTACAAGGCCGGATGTAAGTGCGGCAAGAAGGTCGTTGTCGCCGAATTTTATCTCGTCAACAGCAACAGCATCGTTCTCATTGATAACAGGTATGACATCATGGTGAATAAGTGTCAGCAGCGTGTTCTTTGCGTTAAGATAACTTGTGCGTTCAGTGATCACATCCCTTGTCAGAAGGACCTGAGCCACCTTTTTATCAAATCCAGCGAAGCTCTTCTCATATGCCCACATCAGGCTTGACTGTCCTATCGCAGCAGCAGCCTGCTTCAGTTTTATATCTTTCGGCTTCTCTTTCAGGCCGAGCTTTTTGAGCCCTGCCGCAATGGCGCCTGAAGATACGATGACCGCTTCAGCGCCCATATCTATTATTTCCGATATGTCGCTGACGATCCCTTTCAGCCTTCTCGTGTTAAGGCCCTGTTCGGCAGAAGCGATTATATTGCTTCCGATCTTTATTACTACTCTCTTCATGGGTTTTTATGTTTCTCTACTTTTTCTCCGATATACTCGGTCAGCTCTTTTAAGCCCGTCCTTGTAACAGCGCATATCGGGAAGAAATCATAGTTCTTATCTTTGCAATATTGAGCGAGCTTGTCAAGCCTGCTCCCGTCGCCTTTTATATCGAGCTTTGTGCCGACAACCGCCTGTGTCTTATCCGTGAGCCCTTTGCTGTAGAGTTCAAGCTCCCTGTTTATCGTTTCAAAGTTCTCAACAGGATCTCCTTCAGCCATCTCTGATATATCAACGAGATGGAGCAGTATTGAGGTCCTTTCAACATGACGCAGGAATTGGAATCCCAGGCCCGTGCCCTTATGAGCGCCTTCTATCAGCCCCGGGATATCAGCTATTACAAAGCTGCCGTATTCCCCGTGCTGCACAACACCGAGTGCAGGTTTCAGAGTAGTAAAAGGATAATCCGCTATCTTCGGCCTTGCAGCGGAAAGCGCGGATATGAGGGTAGATTTGCCTGCGTTCGGAAGCCCTATCAGCCCTACATCGGCAAGGAGCTTGAGTTCAAGCACCAGCCTTTTCTCTTCGCCTTCCTCTCCCGGCTGGGCATATCTCGGCTCCTGCCTTGACGGTCCCTTGAAGTGGGTATTGCCCAGTCCTCCCCTGCCGCCTTTGACAGCCATGAATTCTTCACCTTCAATAGTAAGGTCGGCAAGTATTTCACCTGTCTCCGCATCCTTAACTAGAGTTCCAAGCGGTACCGGCAGAATATAGTCATCAGCATTCTTGCCGTGCATCTCCTGTCCCATGCCGTTCTCTCCCTTTTTGGCGATATACTCCCGCCTGTATTTAAAGTCGAGAAGGGTGCTGTGACTGGTAGAGGCTACAAATATGACATGCCCGCCTCTTCCACCGTCGCCGCCGTTAGGCCCGCCATTAGGCACGTACTTCTCCCTGCGGAAGCTTACACAGCCCTTTCCGCCGTGTCCTGCTACTACATGTATCTCTGCGCTGTCTATAAATTTCATAGTTTTAACAATACATCAAATCCTTAAATAAAAAAAGGCGGGTAGAAACCCGCCTTTCACATTGAAATATTATTTTTAAACTCTTAACTTCTTCGCCTCTGCGAATCCGACGAGTCGGATAACTTGTTATACCTGTGCTTCAGGATAGATACTGACCAGCTTTCTTGTCCGACCCTTATGTTCGAACTTTACGTATCCGGCAGCCTTTGCAAAGAGGGTATCGTCTCCGCCCCTGCCTACATTCAAGCCGGGATGTATCTTGGTGCCGCGCTGCCTTATCAGTACACTGCCGGCCTTGACCAGCTCTCCGCCGTATTTCTTTACGCCGAGACGTTTTGAGTGACTTTCGCGTCCGTTCCTTGTACTTCCAACACCTTTTTTATGAGCCATTTCTATATTCTCCGTTATTAATTTGAAACAATACCAGTTATCTTGACAGTGGTCAAGGTCTGTCTGTGTCCTCTAAGCTTTCTGTGGTTCTTTCTCGTCTTCTGCTTAAAGATAAGGACCTTTCTGTCTTTTGCACTACCAACAACATTGGCGGTTACTTTTGCAGCCGAGATGATCGGGGTGCCGTAAGTGACATTCTCGCCGTCAGAGAGCATCAGCACATTTTCGAATGTGACGCTGTCCTTATTTTCTATCTTTTCGATCTTTATGGTATCACCTTCAGATACCCTGTACTGCTTGCCGCCTGTCTCTATTATCGCGTACATTGTTTTTCTCCAGATTTTATGTAGGTATATTTTTTAACATAATAATGAATATAAAGTCAATTTACTCTATCTATCGGCAACTATAACATTTTATCAATATATTGGCGGATGGTGCTTTAATATTTATTTGATAGTGAGGTACACTTAATAAAGTTCTGGGGAAGAAATCTAGGATAACGCCCGAAATCAAAAAGATAAACAAAGGAAGAGCCATTAAGGCTATTATGGTCAAAGATCTCAAAAGGCTGTCAGCTGTCTTAATCGTTCTTTTAATCTTTCCCGTTTTTGCCTGCCACAAAGCCGCTCCAAAGGTCTCCTATCTCCAAGAAAATTCGGTTATACTCGCCTTTGGCGACAGTCTCACATTCGGGATAGGCGCGGAGGGGTCTGAGGATACCTATCCGGCAGTGCTTCAAAAATTAATAAACCGGAAGGTGATAAATGCCGGTGTATCCGGCGAGGTCACAGCAAAGGGGATTGAAAGGCTTCCCGGACTTCTGGATGAATATAAACCCTCGCTTCTGATCCTCTGCCACGGCGGCAATGACCTCATGAGAAAGCTCGGAGATGAAAAGGCGGCTGATAACATCAGGGCGATGATAAGGATGGCTAAGGAGAGTGGGGTAGATGTAGTGCTGCTTGGGGTTCCGAGGCTCAGCCTGACCTCAATGTCTGCCGCAGGATTTTACAAAGAGATTGCCGAAGAGTTTAATATTCCTTATGATAATCATATACTCTTTGACATAGTGTCGAACGCAAGCCTGAAGAGCGACTATATTCACCCTAATGTAAAGGGATACCGCATGATGGCAGAGGCGGTTGCTGAGCTTCTTCTCAATGGCGGGGCGATAGAGCATATCAATGTTATTGATTAATTTTTCTATAATGTATCTAAATAAGTAATGGAGAATATAATGAAATTATTAAAACTTTTGATCGTATTCCTCTTTGTCATTCAGCTAAGCGGCTGTTTCTTTACAAAGGTCGTGACCGTTCCTATGCGAGTAGGCGGGGCTGTAGTTTCGGTTATCCCAGGCGTGGGCAACGCGGCTGACGGAGTTATTGATCTCGCTGCTGATGGAATTGATACAGTCCCATTTTGATTTTCTATGATGTATTACAAACGTTGAAAAGATGGCGTGGTTATGCAGAAATCAGCTACACATTAAACTTAAAATTAATAATATCTCCGTCCTTTACCTCATAGGTTTTGCCTTCCTGCCTGAACAGGCCTTTTTCTTTTGCCTTGGCCATATCTCCGCCTGAGGCGATGAAGTCTTCATAACTGACAGTCTCTGCCCTGATAAAACCCCTCTCGATATCCGAGTGTATCTTTCCGGCCGCCTGCTGGGCGCGGAGGCCTTTTCTTATCGTCCACGCCCTCACCTCATCTGTGCCCGATGTCAGGAATGAGATAAGCCCGAGCGCATCGTAGGATACATGGCAGAGCTTCTTCATTGCGGGTTCCTCAATGCCGAGTTCATCCAGAAATTCTTTTGCTTCATCAGGAGGAAGCTGGGCTATCTCCATCTCTATCTTTCCGCAGAGGGTCAGGATCTGAGGCGCTATGCCTTTGCCTTTTCCCTTAAAAAATGTCTCAACTTTATTCTGGATCTCTTTTGCCTTATCAGAGTTGATATCGCTCTCATTAATATTGAGAACGATTATCTCATGCATGGTCGTCAGCAGCTGGTACGGGAGCATCTGCCTCTTCTCTTCATCGTTAAACTCAATATCTCTCAGTGATATCTCATCCTCAAGAGCGGTTTTGCATTTCAGCAGAAGGCCTTTATCACCTGTCTCAGGCTTTTTGCCTTTCTTTTCCTGCGCCTCTATCTTCTCAAGCCTCTTCTCTACAAACTCAAGGTCGCCGAGGATAAGCTCTGCCTCAAATGAAGAGACATCCCGCAGAGGGTCAACGCTCTTCATCGGGTGTATGACTGAGGCATCTTCAAATGCGCGCACAACATGCACTATCGCGTCAGCATCCTTCAGTAGTTTGAAGACCTTTGCGTTCTGCGAGGTATCGCCTGATGTTATGCCGAGGTAATCAAGATACTCTACTGTTGCATAGGTAGTCTTCTTTGGTTCGTATATCTCTACGAGCTTATCGATCCGCGCATCAGGAACTTTTACAATGCCGTGCTGCGGCTCAATATCAGCGGATATTGAAGTAGGATAGGCGGTGGTTTCAAGGTTCTGGCCTGTCAGCGCGTTAAAAATCGTGGTCTTTCCCGAATTTGAAAAGCCTGTGATTATGAGCTTCACTTGATCTCTTTAAATGTCTCGTACGCAGCCCTTGCTGTCTTATTTATATCAGCGTTTGTATGAGCAAGCGACATGAAGCCAGCCTCGTATGCGGATGGCGCAAGGTTTATGCCCCTGTCAAGCATCTTTCTGAAGTAGAGCGAGAACTTTGCGGTGTCTGTCTTTGCCGCGTCAGTGAAGTTGTAGACCTCTTTATCAGTGAAGTATGTGCAGAACATTGTGCCCGCCCTGTAGAACTTTGTCTTGATGCCTGCGCGCTTTGCAGCATCTTTGAGAGCTTCATCAAGAGCCTTTGATTTTGCCATAAGGGTTTTGTATGTCTCAGGCTTTGAGAGTATTTTTAATGTCTCAATGCCTGCTGTCATTGCAAGCGGGTTTCCTGAGAGCGTGCCTGCCTGATACACCGGGCCGTCAGGAGCTATCTTTCTCATAATCTCTTCCCTTCCGCCGTATGCGCCTACCGGCAGTCCGCCGCCAATAACTTTGCCAAGGCATGTCATATCAGGCTTTATGCCGAATGCCTTCTGCGCTCCGCCGTATGAGACCCTGAAACCTGTCATGACCTCATCAAATATAAGAACGATGCCGTGCTGCTTCGTCACCTTTCTTAAACCTTCAAGATATCCCGGCTTCGGCAGGATACATCCGCTGTTTCCGACAACAGGCTCGATGATTACACATGCGATATCTTTGCCTGCCTTTCCACATATCTTCTTAAATGCAGCAAGGTCGTTATAGGGAAGCGTGATAGTATTTCTTGCATAATCCTTCGGCACTCCCGGGCTTGTGGGAACGCCGAATGTAGCCATACCGGAACCGGCCTTAACAAGAAGTCCATCAGCGTGTCCGTGGTAGCATCCCTCAAACTTTACAATCTTGTCCCTTCCTGTAAAACCGCGCGCAGCTCTGATAGCGCTCATCGTTGCCTCAGTGCCTGAGCTGACCATCCTCATCACTTCCATTGAGGGATATACCTTGCGAACCATGCCAGCAAGCTCCACCTCAAGAGGTGTGGGCGCTCCAAAACTTGTTCCTTTTTCAGCAGCCTTCTGAAGCGCCTTTATAATAGTTGGATTCGCATGGCCGAGTATCATCGGCCCCCATGAGAGCACGTAATCTATATATTCGTTTCCGTCAACGTCGTATATCTTTGAGCCTTTTGCGGAATCTATGAAGATAGGGTTGCCGCCGACAGCATTGAATGCGCGGACAGGGCTGTTCACCCCGCCGGGGATCAGGCGTTTTGCCTTATTAAAGAGTTCTTTTGATTTTTTGTGATTCAGCGCCATGATATGCTCCTGTAAGTAGTTATTTAATGAGATTTTATTTAACTATAATATGCGGAAAGATGTCAAAGTAAAATATAATTAACCCCTCTGTGTCTCCCCTTACCAAGGGGAGAATTAAAGATCCCCTCTTTACCAAGGACCAACAGTAGGTGCCTTAAGCAGGGGCAGGGAGGTTTATTCATGCCGAAGCGCGTCTATTGGATCGAGCCTCGCAGCCTTCTGCGCAGGGAAGTATCCGAAGATCACGCCTACTGCCGCGGAAAATGCAAAGGCTGTGAGCACGACCCATGGATTAAGCACGAGCGGGACAGAGAGCAAATTTGCTCCTGCAGCTGAAGCAGAAAGTCCCAGCAGGATACCGACTATTCCTCCCAATGATGAGAGCACAACCGCCTCTATGAGAAACTGCATCAGCACTTCGCGCTCCATCGCGCCTATGGCAAGCCGGATGCCTATCTCTCTTGTACGTTCTGTAACAGAGACGAGCATGATATTCATGATGCCTATCCCGCCGACCAGAAGGCTGACAGCTGCTACAGCGCTCAAAAGGGCGGTAAGCACCCGCGTCGTTCCTGTCAGTGTGCTTACGATCTCCTTCATATCCCTCACATTAAAATCATCCTCTTCCCCTGTTGTGATGCGCCTGCGCTCGCGCATCAGCAGTTCGATGTCGCTCTTGACCTTTTCAGTTGAAACCCCGTCCTGAGCCGATACCAGTATGGTGCTGATATCGATATCTCCTGCTATCCGCCTGTGAAACATATGCACCGGAACGAGCACAAAATCATCCTGATCGCTGCCGAAGCTGGACTGGCCCTTTGATACAAGGACTCCGATCACCTGGCATGAGAGCTTTCCAAGACGGATCATGCTACCGGTAGGGCTGATGCCGCCGAAGAGCTTGTCACGCACCGTTGTGCCTATGATGCATACAGACTTTCCTGCCCGCAGTTCTCCATCGGTAAATTCCCGGCCTTCAAGCAGAGGCCAGTTCCTAACATCCAGATAAGCGTTGTTCGTGCCTGTGACCGAAGTAGACCAGTTCTCGCTCCCGTAAATTGCCTGTATGGACTGGTTTGCAATAGGCGCGACAGCAGCCAGGCCTGAGACCACACGTGAGATAACATCGGCATCATCAATGCGGAACATCGGGGCGCTTGAACGCGCGCCGCCGCCGGGGCCGTGAAATCCCTGGCCGGGCCTCACCTGCAGCATATTGCTTCCGAGCTTGGTTATATCTGAGGTGACCTGCGCAGTAGCACCGCTGCCGAGGGTGACCATGGTGATCACTGCTGCAACTCCTATCACGATGCCGAGAATGGTCAGGGACGAACGCAGTACGTTCCGCCTGATCTCCCTTAGTGCAAGAAGAATAGTATTAAATATCATTACGGCCTCTCCCCGTTCTGCCGGTCTGTCTCTATAGAGCCGTCGCGGAAACGGACGATGCGTTTTGCATAGGCTGCCATATCAGCCTCATGTGTCACCATCACTATGGTAATGCCCCGCTCTTTATTGAACCTTGTCAGCAGATCCATGATCTCACGGCTGCGGGCGGTATCCAGATTTCCGGTAGGTTCATCAGCCAGCAGCAGGGCCGGTTTTGTGACTATTGCTCTGGCGATAGCTACCCGCTGCTGCTGGCCGCCTGAGAGTTTATTAGGGGTATGTGATTCCCATCCGTTAAGGCCTACGGATTCAAGCGCCTCAAGCGCCTGAGCGCGCCGCTGCACCGCAGGGATGCCGCGATATACAAGAGGCAGTTCGACATTTTCAAGGGCGGTGGTGCGGTTCAGAAGGTTATAGCCCTGAAAGACAAATCCGAGATAGTTGCGCCGCAGGAGAGCGCGCTGGTCACGATACAGCTTTCCGGCATCAACCCCCCGGAATAGATATGCACCGGAAGTAGGGGTGTCAAGGCACCCGAGTATATTCATGCAGGTTGATTTACCCGAGCCGCTCGGCCCCATCACAGCCACAAATTCACCTGCTTCAATAGAGAGGTCTATTCCGCGCAGCGCCTGCATCTCTGCCTCACCGGTTCCGTAGACCTTATTCACGCCCTTGAGCCGGATCAGCTTTTGGCTTTCAGTATTTCGGGATTCATCCGGCATAGTTATTTCTTTGTGTTGTTCATATCGACCAGCAATTCCATGCCGGGTTCGACATCACCGGAGACAACCTCTGTCATTATCCCGTCAGATGAGCCTACAACAATTTGTATGGCAAAGGGCTTGCCTTCCTTTAATATCCAGACACGCTGCTCTTTTTTATCAGAGGACTTATCCCCATTTGCCCTTGATGCATGTCTGGGGGGGCGTATAAGTTTACCGATAAGGCTTCCGCCGCTGCTTGAGGGAGCTTCCTCTTCCTGAATCACCGGCAGAAAACGCAGTGCTGTATTCGGCACAAGGATCACGTCTTCGATCTTTTTGACAATAATGTCTGCCGAAGCTGTCATGCCGGGCCGTAATGAAAGATCAGAATTGTCCATGCTTAAGACTGTTTCATATGTAACGACCCCGCCCACTGTCTTTGAGCCGTAACGCACCTGCGTGATAAGGGCTTCAAATGTCCGGTCTGGGTATGCGTCTACTGTGAAGGTGGCTGCCTGCCCCTCTTTTACCTGTCCGACGTCTGCCTCGTCAACATCAACGTACAGCTCCATCTGGGTGAGGTTCTCAGCCATTGTAAAGAGCACCGGCGCCTGGAAAGATGCTGCCACGGTCTGGCCCGGTTCAACTGATCGTGAAATAACAATACCGTTTATAGGTGAGCGTATTATTGCCTTAGTAAGATTTGTCTTGTTTGTATTAAGAGCGGCCTTTGCTTCAGATACCTGCGCCTTTGCACTGGTCTCCATAGCCTCTGCGCGTTTCAATGCAGCTTCTGCCGTATCCATCTCATGCTGAGAAGGCACTTTTTTATTGCTGATCTCCCAGACCTTTTTCAGGCGCGCAAGCTGATTATGCGATTCTTCGACAGTCGCCTTTGTCTCCAGAAGCTTTGCCTCTGCCGCATCGAGTGCAGCCTTTGACTGCACGACCTTTGCCTCCAGTATCTCGGTGTCGAGTTTTGCCAATATCTGCCCGGCCTTTACCTGGTCGTTGTAATCCGCCTCAACGGTCTTGATGATGCCTGAGAGCTCGCTGCTAACATCTACCTGATTGACCGGTTTCAACGTTCCTGTAGCGGTAACAGTGACGATAATATTTCCGCGGGCAGCCTCCTTGGTCTTATACTGGGGTGCGTTAGCGTTTTCAGATCTTCTCCACCAGATCAGCAGGACAGCCCCTAAGATCAGCAGCAATAAGACTATGACAAGCCATCGCTTCAGCCGTTTGCCGCTGCCTGAAGCATGCTCAACGCCCAATGTCTTGATGATATCTGATTCCGTATCCGTCTTCATTTTATAAATTCCCCCTGATCTTCAGCTGCGGGTGTCAATGATTCCCATCCGCCGCCGAGCGCCTTATAGAGCCTTATTAAATTTGATGTCACCTCAGCGTCGCTGCCTGCCAGCTGATCCTGAAGCGAGAGCAGTGACTGCTGCGCGGTCAGCAAGGATTGGAAATCGATCAGGCCTGACTCATACTGTTCCTGCGCAAGTTTGACAGCGCGCTCAGCAGCATTTGAACCGTTTAAAAGCGACTGCCTCCGAACCTGCTCTCCGGCATAAGCTGTGAGCGCGTTTTTCACCTCATGAAGCGCCTCAAGCACTGCGGTTTCATACTGTATCAAAGCCTGTTCCTGAAGCGCGTTCTGAACCTCGATATTCTTTCTGATGCTTCCAGCGTCAAATATATTCCATCTAAAACCCGGCCCGATCCCGAACGTCCGGTTCCCATAAGTGAAGAGATCATCAAGCTCCATGGCTTCAAGTCCGATCGACCCGGAGAGAGTGAACTGTGGATAAAGCCCGGCAGTTGCAACTCCGATGCGGGCTGTCTGAGCTGCCAGCCTCCGTTCAGCCTGCCGCACATCAGGCCTGCGCCTGAGCAGGTCAGCGGGAAGCCCGACAGCTATCTCAACAGGCGTAACCGGAATCGCTTTTTGTTCAGACCGTTCAGCATACAATGCCCCGGGATATTTACCTATCAATATCGCAATATTGTTCATGGCCTGTTCAAGCCCGCTCCGCAAGGCAGGTATCTGCGCCTTTGTCCTTTCCAGATTGTACATCGCCTCTTCCACATCGAGCCCGCTCACAAGGCCTGCTTCATTACGCCACCCTGCAATCTTATAGGTCTCAGTCTGGGCGGCAAGATTTGATTCTGCTATCGCTATCCTTTTCTGAAAAAGGCGGACATCAACATAGTTCAGAGAGACTTCTGCAAGGAGTGAAACGAGCACGTCATTAAGGCCTTCTTCGCTCGCCTCAAGGTCTGCATCGGCCGCCTCCACGGAACGCCTCACACCGCCGAAGAGGTCGAGTTCCCAGCCAGCGTCAAAGCCCATATAGTAAAAGTCATTCTCAGTGCCGCTGCTGCCCCGGCTGCGCTGCGCTGAACCGGAGGCATCAACTGATGGGAAAAGCCCAGCCCTGCTTATGCCTCTGCGCGCCCTTGCTTCACGAACGCGCGCTTTCGCTTCGCGTATGCCAAGGTTGCTGCTGATAGAACATTCTATCAAACTCGTTAACTCCGGATCATTAAGCGTTGACCACCACTTCTCCATGGTCTCGGCATCGCTGCTCCTGATATCTGAACCGGTATCCCATTTTTCAGGCGCGGATATCTTTGGAGAAATATAATCCGGCCCGACAGTAACGCACCCTGAGAGGCCGAGCATTATCATAAGTCCGGCAATTATCTTTTTAGCAGATGTATTCAAGTTATCCCAAAAGATCAGTTTAATTATAAAGTCTAAAATAATTATATATGAAAAGTGTGAAGAAACAAGTTTACTTCTTCAATTCCTTTATCTGCCTTATTCTCTCCAGCACAGGCGGGTGGGAGTAATGGAATAATGCGTACAGCGGATGCGGATGCAGGTTTGAGAGGTTGTCTTTTGAGAGCTTTACAAGCGCGCCGATCATGCCGTCTGTATCTCCTGTCAGCTCATATGAAAAACGGTCAGCCTCTTTCTCATGCCTTCTTGATAACTGATTAAATAACGGTGAGAACGGGAAACTTGCTATGGAGAAGATAAATGAGAGCAAGATGACCTTTGCAAAGAATGTGCTTTCATTGATATTAAAAAGTTCTATCAGAAAGTTGCTTTGTGTGGCTTTGTAAGCGATGAACATAACTATTAACGCTATCAGTTCGGTAACCGCCAGCATCTTCAAAAGATGCTTCTTCTTCCAGTGCCCTGCCTCATGCGCAAGCACCGCTATTATCTCATCCTTATCAAGCTTTTCCAAAAGTGTATCAAAAAGCACGATACGCTTAACTTTCCCGATTCCTGAGAAATAGGCATTCGTATGTTTTGACCGTTTTGAAGCATCCATCTTAAAGACCCTGCTCACCTTTATTCCAGCCTTCTGCATGAGCTTCTTTATATCATCAACAAACTCTTCATCATCTATTGGCGTGAACTTATTGAATAGCGGTTCAAGCACATAGGGCGAGATATACATCATGAATATGGTGAAGGCAAAGAAGAAGCACCAGAGATAGAACCACCATAGTTCAGGGCTCTTCTGTATGAGGAGAAGCCCGACTGACAAGAGTATTCCCATCAGGACAGTTGATAAGAGCAGTGATTTAATAAAGTCCATGATCCATAGTTTCATGGTCATTGTATTGAAGCCGTACTTCTTCTCAATCCTAAATGTGCTGTAGAGGCTGAATGGAGTTGAGATTATTGTCTGTGCATATGTAAGGAGCAGAAAGAAGGCGAGGCCTGAGAGTATGAAGTGCATCTGCATTGAAGCGACCCATGAGTTGTAGATATTCAGTATCCCGCCAAAGAGAAAAAGCAGAAGTATGACGTTATCAAAGCCTGAGGAGATGAAACCGAATTGCGTCTTCTCAACCGTGTAGTTTCTGGTCTTTGTCAAAAGTTCCTGATCTATCTTGCCCTCAAACTCCTGCGGTATGACAGAGCCGTGCTTTTCTAAATGAGAGAGATTGAGATAATCGAGCAAGTAGCCGAAGGCGGTAATGAGAATGTAGGCAATGAGGATGAATATTAAATAGATGTTCATGGATCAAAATACCAGTTTCATAAGCGATTCGGGGTTTACGCTCACGCCCTGAAGTTTAACGCTCATGTGAAGGTGCGGGCCTGTTGCCCTGCCGGTCATGCCTGCGAAGCCTATCACATCTCCTTTAGTAACTTCATCGCCGTTATTGACATTGAATTTTGAGAGATGCATGTAAACTGAAAAGAGCCCCATGCCGTGGTCAATTATCAGGGTGTTCCCACCGTAAAAGAGGTCTTCATTTAATACGACCTTTCCTGAATTTATCGCCTTGACAGGTTCCCCGCTGCTTGCCTTAAGGTCAATTCCCTTGTGCACGCTCGTCTTCTTCTCATTCATGATTCTGATGACGCCGAACTTTTCAGAGACCGCTGTGCCTGTCGGCGAAACAAATCCGCCGTCCCATATCTTTTCATTAGCTGCCTTCCATATCTCCTCCTGCATGAGAAACTCTCTTTCCACGCGCAGGCTGTCTTCGGGGCTTAACGTGACCTTCTCTTCAGGCAGGGTCATCTTCTTTGTCGGGAAATCATAGGGTTTTATCTTGACGTTCAGGCTGATGCTTATGTTCTCTGCTTTCACACTTATGCTGTAATCACCCGGTGCAGTCTCAATATCAAGAGGCACAAGCGCTCCATATTCATTGCCCTCAAGTTTATAAAAGGTTATATTCTTCCCGAGAAAGACCGCTTCAGGTAAAGTCGGGGTCTCTGATATAAGCTTCAGAAACAGGACATCGCCCGGGAAGGTCTCTTTTGGCTGGATTTTAATGTTAAAAGCATGTGAGCAAGGAGGCAGAAGAAGGATAAAGAGAAAAAGCTGGAGGAGCGATCTATGAATGAACTTTCTTAGCAAGGTGTTGTATTATAGCAGATTGCTTTTGATGGAAAGCCACCCCTCTGTGTCCCCCCTTGCCAAGGGGGGAATGAAAAGGGGGTAAACAACCAGAGAATATTAAATTGTTTTTTACGGACACTATTTATGCTTGACGTTAAATTAGTACGGGAAAACACAGAAAAGGTCATAGAGGCGCTTAAGAAGCGTTCGGAAAATACCGCTATCCTTGATAAATTCCTCCTGATAGAGGCCAAGAGGAGAGAACTGCTCAAGGCTGTGGAAGATGACAGGCAGCAGAGGAACACTTTGTCGCAGGAGATAGGAAAGCTCAAGAAAGAGGGCAGGGATGCTTCTGAACTTCTGGAGAAGGCAAAGCAGGTATCTGAGCTGACAGCGGCAAGGGAGACAGAGCTGAGGGAGCTTGAGACGCTTGCCAAAGATGAGCTTCTTTTGATACCTAATATCCCGCATGAATCTGTCCCTGTCGGCAAGGATGAAACTGAGAATGTTGAACTGAGGAAGTGGGGCGTAATACCGGAGTTCTCTTTTGAACCAAAGAATCACTGGGATATCGGCGAGGATCTCGGGATACTTGATTTTGACAGGGCAGGCAAGATAACAGGCGCGCGTTTTGTTTTGTATAAAGGCGCTGGTGCCGCGCTTGAGAGGGCTTTGATAAACTTTATGCTTGACCTCCATACAAAAGAGCACGGCTACACAGAGGTCATGCCTCCTTTTCTTGTGAACCGGGAATCAATGACCGGCACAGGACAGCTCCCGAAGTTTGAAAATGACCTCTTCAAGCTTGAAGAGGGCGATGCAAAAGGACTTTTGCTCATTCCTACCGCCGAGGTGCCTCTTACAAATATTCACAGGGAAGAGATACTGAAGGAAGACGGACTTCCAATTTCTTACACCGCATACACGCCATGCTTCAGGCGCGAGGCAGGCTCATATGGCAAGGATACGAGAGGGCTGATAAGGCAGCATCAGTTCAACAAGGTCGAGCTTGTTAAATTTGTGAAACCCGAAGGCTCTTACGATGAACTCGAAACCCTTACAAATAATGCTGAAGAGGTTCTGAAGAGGCTCGGGTTGCCTTATCGTGTGGTTTCATTATGCACAGGAGACATGGGTTTTTCCGCTGCAAAGACATATGACATAGAGGTATGGTTCCCTGCGCAGCAGAAGTACAGGGAGATATCGTCATGCTCTAACTTTGAAGACTTCCAGGCCAGACGGGCTGATATCAGGTTCAAGACAGAGGGCAAAAAGGGCACAGAGTTTGTCCATACATTGAACGGCTCAGGGCTTGCCGCAGGCCGCACCTTTGCAGCGATACTGGAGAACTTCCAACAGGAGGACGGTTCTGTTATAATACCTGACGTTCTTAGGCATTATATGGGAACCGATACGATCAGCAGTAGATAACGGATTAATATATATAAGTTTTTTTGTTCATTGTTTTTTCATAAGTATATTATATGTTTTAGTGGAGGAGTGGCCGAGTGGTCGAAGGCGACGGTCTTGAAAACCGTAGGGCGAAAGTCCCGTGGGTTCGAATCCTACCTCCTCCGCCACTGATATGTATAGCTTGCAAACACTCTATTTTAGAGTTGATGGATATAAAATAAAAAAAGAGAGGAGGTGAAACAAATGAAAAAGATTATGACCGTTGTTTTTGCAGTTCTTTTTGTTGCTTCAGTATTTGGTGTTGCAACTGCTGCTGATTATGTCGGCGCTAAAAAATGCAAGATGTGCCATATGAAACAGTTTAAGGCATGGGAAGCTACCACAATGGCCGGCAGTTTTGAGAACCTCAAGGCTGGTGTAAAGGCAGAGGAAAAGAAGAAAGCAGGCCTGGATGGCGCCAAAGATTATACCCATGATAAGGGTTGCCTTAAGTGCCACACAACCGGTTACGGGAAACCAACTGGTTTTACAAGTATCGAAGAGACACCGGATCTTGCCGGAGTACAGTGCGAAGGATGCCACGGCCCCGGAGGTACGTACAAGGACATAATGAAGACGAACAAGGATTACAAACTTGCTGAGATTAAAGGAGCAGGGCTGATCCTTCCTTCAGAAGATGAAAAAGGATGTATGTCATGTCATGGCAGCGACAGTCCGTTCAATGAAAAGGTCGATCCAAAATATAAGTTTAATTTTAAGGATAGACTGGAAAAGACCCACGAACATACACCGCTTAAGAGCGCACATTAAGTTTTATTAGAGAGATTTATTAAAAAGGGCGCATCCCGAAAAAATGGGATGTGCCCTTTTTGCGTTTTTTCGTTGTTTGATAAAAAAGGGAGTATAATAAGATTATGAAAACAGCTAAGTCGGTTATCCTAACTCTACTGCTGTCGTTTTTCTTATTAAACACATCAGCCTACGCTATCAATATAGCTGTAGGAGAAGAGGCCCCTGATTTTATATTAAAGTCCCTGAACGGAGAGTTTCTTTCGCTGAATGAATACCGTGGAAAGATAGTGGTGCTTGTTTACTGGAACCCTGAGCAGAAACGTTCCTTTCTGGCTCTTAAAGACTGCCAGTACCTTTTAAATGGCTACAAGGAAAAAGGCGTACAGATCCTGAGCATAATCCCTGAATCTGAGGATTATACAGATGCCCGCAAAATACTTACGGATAATGAAATTACTTTTCCGGTGCTGATCGATAAGGAGATGAAGATATTCGGGAGATATGAGGTCAGGGTCTATCCATCAACTCTGATAATCAACAAGGACGGCAAGGTTGCATATAACATTCCGGGGCACTCGCTCTCTTATAAATTTTCATCTGAAGGATACATCAAGTATATGCTCGGCGAGATCAAGGAAGACGGATTGAGCGGGATGCTTAATCCCATTGAAAAGGTCACAGATGAGTCTGAAGTTGCAGCTGAAAGAAATTACAACCTTGCCCTTAATTTCGCAGAAGCAGAACTTATTGAACTGGCGGTCACGACCGCAAAAAAGTCGTTGGAGTCCCACCCGGATTTCTTAAAATCAATCATACTTCTTGGTTTTCTTTATATCCGGACAAATGACGCAGACAGCGCTGTGCAGGAATTCAATAAGGCGCTTGAAATCGACCCTTTGTCACATGACGCAAAGACAGGCCTCGGCGAGGCGCTCATCCTGAAGGGAGATATTGACAACGCTATAAAGATCCTTTCAGATACCACTCAGCAGAACCCGAATCCGCAAAGGACTTTTTATGAACTTGGCAAGGCCTATGAACTCAAGGATGAAAAAGAGAAGGCCATAGCGATGTATAGAAAGGCGTTTGAAGAGGCGAATAAGGGGAATGTGCTTCCGAGAATGGTTGTTGGTTGTAAGTAGCGTCTGCTTTACGGCAGGCTACGGGTATTACGAAACAGTACAATAAAAAAGGCGCCCTCCCGATGTATCGGGAGGACGCCTTCTGGTTTTATTCAGGATAAATCTTAGTGCTCTTCGGTGTTATGTTCAGTTTTTTTCATTCCCCTTGGCAGTTCAGGTGCCTGTTCAGGCTTTAACGGGTCGAATCTATTTACCTCTACAGTATGCGGGTTATGACATTCGGTGCATACCCACCATCTCTTCTTGCCGCCCTTAACCCATGAGCCTGTTCTTTTGCCGTGTATGCCCATTCTCCAGTCAGCATAGACTTCGCCGTGACAACTGCCGCAGAGTTTTTGGGGCTGATCCATACTTATCTCATTTCCCTGATGATCAACGAGCTTGTTACGATTTGTCGCGCTGTGGCAGTCGAGGCACCAGATTGCCCCTCTACCGTGCATCATCTCGAGGGGATTCTCAACTATATCATCATGCGCATCGATTGCTCTCGCTTTTTTATCCTTCGGGACCGGGACTGTGTCGCCGTCATGGCACCCAGTGCATTCAAAATAGTTAAGCTTGGACTCTCTTGGTTTTACAACCGCTTCTTCAGAGTCATAATCGCCACGGGTATCGTCCTTCAGCTTAGGCATATCTCCCATGGGCTTTGTGCCGTCATATGGATCGCCGTACCATAAAACACCGCTTGTTGTCTGCGAGCATTTAACATTTGGATACCCATACTGGGGAACAGCATTTTCAATCCTGCTGACAGATGTGTAGCCCTCCATGCTTTCAAAACATTTTGTTACAGGCGCCGCACTCTCTTTTTTTGCCTGTTCCGCATCCTGGGAATATGCGGTCTGATATATAATCGAACCGCCAATGAGCAGGCAGGACAGTGTAAAAAAGCCTATTTTTGTGAAATTATTCCGGAAATTCATTTCACACCTCCCTTTACTGCTGCCGCATCAGAATGTCTCACCTCGCCGGTCAATATGCCTATGGCGCCTTTCATCAGAAGCGTTAACCCAAGAAATCCAAGAGCCCAGACAAACAGCATATTGAAGTACTCAATAAGCGTAGGGTAGTATATCGCATATTCTCCGAGAGGAGTAGGGCTGAAAGCAGGGAATACAAGGATAACCGGTTTTTCCAGCAATACCGTCAGGAAAACAACAGCACAGACCGCGGGAAGGAAACTGTTGTAGCTTTTCCTTATTTTAGGGATAAGGAGCATGACAAAGGAACCGATTATTAATACCATTGTTATCCAGAACCATGGCACGTAAGTGTTAAGCCCATGATGGCCGAACATATTAAGTTTTAAAGAGGCAGCATGCTCGGTACTCGAATAAAGCTCTGTAAAGTACTCGGCGCTGAGTACCAGTAAAAGTATGCCTAAGCTCCACGCGATAATTTGCGAGAAGAGGTCAATGACAGCATCGTCAATCTGAAGCTTGGTATATTTCCTGATCAACAGAAATATTATTATGATCAGCGCAGGGCCTGAAGCGCCGGCCATTGACAGAAACGCAAATGGCAGAACCGCGCTGGCCCAAGAGTGCACCCTCGGATTACTGCTGAGAACAAAAGCTGTGCAGATGTGTATGAGCGGCCCCCACCCGACTGCCAGATAGATAAGCGGCGTATAGAATTTTTTATTCATAGGCTGGCCGATATACTTTTTGAAGAGCAGATAAAAGACAGCTATAGCGTTAACTATAAGATAGACATTAAGCACGACCACGTCGAAAGCGAGCATTGAGTTGGGTAAGTTGAAGATACCGATGCCGGGGAACATGTGCCACATTCTGTCTGGCCTGCCAACGTGATATGTGACAAAAATGATGCCGATGGTGACGAAGCTAAGGGCTATTATCTCGCCGAGCACAGCAAGGTCCTTCATGTCCTTCCGCTTATAAATATAGGCGGGTATTACCACCAGTACTGCTGCCGCTGCAATGTGCGCCGTGAAGATGAAGTTTGATATATACAGCTCCCACGATACCTGGTCAGTGGCGCCGATTGTGATAAGGCCTTCGGAAAACTGCCTGAATGACGTATAAGCCCCGACCAAAATAAAGAAAGACAGGAAAAGGAGCCAGGCATAATACTTCCCCCCCCCTTTTAGGGCATATGAAACAAAATCTTTTGCAAAAGATATCATTATTTTCATAGTTATTTCCTCAGTCTATATAATAAAAGAATTTGGGATAAGTGTTATATTCTTCCTTGAACCTCAAGACCTGCTTCGTGGCCAAAATCTTTCTGACTTCGCTTTCAGGATCAAGGAGGTTGCCGAATTTTCTTGCCCCAACAGGGCAGGCCTCAACACAGGCCGGGTATCTCCCATCTCTTACCCTCTGCAGGCAAAATGTGCATTTTTCCATAACGCCATTCATACGCGGCCTGTTGCCTAAGTAGTGGGTCTTTGGATTCATATCCTCCGCAGGAAGATTTGGCTGGGCCCAGTTAAAGCGCCTTGCCCAATAAGGACATGCCAGCAGGCACATCCGGCAGCCTATGCACCAATTGTAATCAATTACAACTATGCCGTTTGGGTCCCTGTATGTTGCCTGGGTAGGACACGCCTTGACGCAGGCAGGTTTTTCGCACTGCTGGCATTGAACAGGGAAATAGAAGGCATCCTTTTCAGGCACCTTATCAGGCTCGTAATAATGCTCTGTTTCGCCGGAGACACCGACAGCATTGTAAGCATTCCCGCCGACCTGCACGCCATGATTCCCAAGCGCGCTGGTTTCCGGATAACCCTTGTCCAATTTATCGGCAGAGAAGGCGAGATTTCCTTTCTCCATCTTCAGCACGCGTATCCATTCAATCTCAGGGTCATGACGTGACTGATTGTTCTCTTGTACGCAAGCCTTAACGCACCGCCTGCAGCCTATGCACTTTGAGATACTGAGAGCGTAACCGAAAAGAACGCCCTTAACAGGAGGCGCATTGGAGACTGTCGTTTTCTTTCCGAACTCCTCGGTATACCTCTTTTCCAGGCGCTCGATACACTCCTTTTTCTGCCCATCGGTCATAAGCTCGAAGTGCCCCTGTAAATGTTCTGCCAACTCAACTTTAGCCTCTGCATCAGCAGGAACTGCGCTAAGCGCTGCTGCACCCGCCACGGCCGCAATACCCATGTTCTTTAAGAAATCACGACGGGTATTGTCCCCATCATCCCTTTCTTTTTTTATATCTATTCTTTCTTCTGACATCAATGCCTCCTTAAAGTATTAAGCAGTAACGTGATAATCATGCAGTATTTCATTGAGCATCTGCTTTTTCTCTTCGTCTGTCATAAGTACAAGTTGTTTCTGAGACATAACCTTGTCCTGCTGAAGGTCATCATTCATGTAAGTTGTATTTACCCTCTTTCTGAGAGCACTATCAGAGGACTTTGATATCAAGATCGTTGAAAAAACTGCACCTGCTGCTACAACCCCTAATGCGGCGGCCTTAATAAATGTCCGCTTTGAGACATCTACCTTCCCTTCTTTAGCGGCCTTATCATCCTTGATTTCCTGTTTATCCTTAATCATAATAAAATCTCCCCTCCCTCAAAAAAAGTATAGTATTTTAATGGAATCACCTTATCTTGTCAATCATAACAGGGCTGATCAGATTATGGCGCGATAACCGGCATTTTGGTGCTATAATTATTATATTTCTAATAGTTGGAGATCAATGCTTTCAGTCACCACTGAAAAAGAGAAGGCTCTCAGAGAGAAGCTCAAAAGCCTTGCCATCTTTGAAAAGGATATTCAGGAGAAGTTTATCCGCTCCGGGGGCAAGGGCGGGCAGAACGTAAACAAGGTTTCCACCTGCGTCTATCTCAAGCACATTCCCACAGGCATTGAGGTCAAATGCCAGAAGGAACGGACACAGGGGCTGAACAGATACCGCGCCCGCGAACTGTTATTTAAAAAGATCGAGCGTCTTATTAAAAAGGATGAGTGCGAAGAGGAACAGCGCGCTGAAAAAATAAGGCGTCAGAAGCGCAAACGTTCCAAACGCGCGAAAGAGAAGATGCTTGATGATAAGCATATGCTATCGCAGAAGAAGAAAGAGCGCGGTTCAGTTTCGGAGCGGAGAGAGGACTGATTGGATTTATTTAAGATCTTTTTTCCAGTATCAGGCGTTGAGACCTATATATTTCTGCCGCCGCTGGTGGCTTTTGTGGTCTCTTTTTTTACATCCATGGGCGGGGTTTCAGGCGCGTTCCTGCTCCTGCCGTTTCAGATGAGCGTTCTTAACTACACAAGCCCTTCTGTAAGCGCGACCAACTTTGTATTTAACATCGTAGCGATCCCAAGCGGCGTCTACCGCTATATAAAAGAAGGCCGCATGGCATGGCCTTTGACATGGGTGGTCATTGTCGGGACATTGCCCGGCGTCTTCATAGGTTATTACCTTAGAGTGCAGTATCTGCCCGACCCGCGCGCCTTCAAGCTCTTTGTGGGCTGCGTGCTTCTGTATCTTGGAAGCAGGCTCTTTTATGAAATGACCGGCAGGGCATCTGCTGGTAAAGACAAGATCAAGGCCCTTGATGAGAAGTTCAAACAGAGGGCTGCAGAGATAAAGAAAGAGCAGAATGCCAAAGTTGCATCAGGTCTTCCAAAAGAGGCTGTCGTAAAGACGATCTCATTCACTCTTTCACGTGTGGAATATGAGTTCTGGGGCGAGAGGTTTTCATACAGCACGCCTGCAATGTTTCTGCTTGCGTTTATTGTCGGTATCATAGGCGGGACATACGGCATCGGAGGAGGCGCGATCATTGCGCCATTCTGCGTGGCTGTCTTCCATCTGCCAGTTTATACGGTGGCAGGGGCCGCGCTTATGGGAACATTTTTAACATCAATTGCAGGCGTCGCTCTCTACAGCATCATGCCTGCAAAAGCAGGCCTTTCCACATCGCCGGACTGGATGCTCGGGATACTTTTCGGCATCGGTGGATTTGCAGGAATGTATTTAGGCGCTCGTTTTCAGAAGTTCATGCCGCAGAAATTTATCAAATTGATGCTCGCTACGATAATCATCTTCCTGGCATTGAAATATATTGTTCAATACTTCAGTTAACGATGAAACTACCCGGCTCGCAGTTTTTTCGCGCGTCCGGCTGAGCGCTTTGTTAGGCCACTTGCCTTTATGGTCTCATTGATCAATCTCAACTCAAGTCGATAACCGAGGGCATGAGCATATTTCTGTAATGTGGCCAATGATGGCGAGTGCTTCCCTTTTCCGGATTCCAGGCGTGCCACAGCAGACTGCGTTGTCCCGATACGTTTGGCGGCCTCCGTCTGAGTGATACCGGCTGCGGTGCGTGCCTTCAAAAACTCGTCGAAGAGGGCAAACTCCTCATTGAGCCGATCATATTCGGCCTTAACATCCGTACGAGCAAGCGCGCGAGACTTAAGTTCTTTGTGTGTCAGCATTTTTTACCTCCTTCATACGCCGTCGAGCTGTTGCAATCTCTCTGGCCGGTGTCTTGTCTGTTTTTTTGATGAACTGGTGAAGCACCATGATCTTTTTGCCGACCATTGTGCAGTAGAAGACACGTGAAATTCCTTCTGCTGCTTTTAGCCGCAATTCAAATAGGCCCTCGCCTAATGCGCGTGTATGCGGCATACCCAAGTCTGGACCAAATATCTCCATCCTGTCGGAATATCGGAGATAGCGGGCAAGAAAGCCTGCCGGCATGGCGAGGATTTCCTGTTGCACTGATTCACTGTAATAGGTGAGTGTCCAGTTCACGATATTATTATAGCGGATTTGCTATATTGAAGCAAAATGCCGGAAGCTCATCTTTGGAAGTTTCAACCTAATGGGGAAGATACCGGAGCAAGAAGGCTGTTTCCTACTGATGATGCTATTTTGAAGTCTCTATATATGGCAGCGTTGGAACTCGAAAGAAAATGGACCGTGTGCCAATCAGAGGCTGGTTCTAGGCCTATTCTCAGCTTTGAGGACAGGATACAGTGAAAATCGGACTCACACAGTTTGTGAGAGACTCCCGTTTTTAATGGTGGCGGTTTTTCGCCGCTGTTAAAACCCCTCTGAAGCGCTATGTTATGTGTTTTTATTTCCAATAGTAATATTTTCTAACCACTCTTCTTTTATTTTTGTATTTTTGCTCCATAGTTCCTTTCGCATTGCAACTACTGTTTTTATGTATGTGTTTTTACATGGGTTCTGGCTAAATTGGGCTAGATTTTTAATAACTTCATCGTTAGCAAATAAAACAGAGTTTAACAATTCTGTTTCAATTTCTTTTTCAACGTCGCTAATACTTTTTAAATCATCTCTGAATTCAGCTATGTGTTGCATGCCAGTTTCTGGGTCTAATTTTGTAAGCATAAGAATTAAAATGGTTTTATATCTACGGCTTTTCAATTCATGTTCTTTTTCTTTTATTTGACTTTGATGTTGAAACATTGATTGAAAGTACGCTCCGATAATACCTCCAAAACCTAATGCTGTTATTATTGAAATTATTAATTCGTTCATTTTGTTTTCTCACACAAGAATTAGTATACCGCCGTCCGTATTTGCTGGAATACGAATATCATAGTTATATGAATAAGAAAATACAACAACAAAATATAGTGGCTTAGCTTGAAGAAAAAAGGCTATTAATTAAGAGGGTAAAAGAATCTTTTTTGCAATATCATATTCAATCTCCTTATAATAAACGACTTTTATAACTATCAAATTCCCCGGGAGGATCGAAGTGAGTAAAAAGGTTTCTGCAGAACTTGCCAACAGGGTAAAAAAACTGCCGCCGTATCTCTTTGCAGCCATAGATGATATGAAGCAGGAGGCGCTCAAAAAAGGCGTTGACCTTATAGATCTGAGCATAGGCGACCCTGACATTCCTACGCCAAGGCATATTGTTCAGAGGATGAAGAAGGCTGTTGAGAATCCTGAGCACCACAGATATCCGTCATATGCAGGTATGCTCTCGTTCAGGCAGGCTGTTGCTGACTGGTACAAGAGAAGGTTCAAGGTCACGCTCGACCCAAAGACAGAGGTGGTCTCTCTCATAGGTTCAAAAGAGGGTATCGGGCATATACCTCTTGCATTCGTAAATCCCGGAGACGTTGTGCTTGTGCCTTCGCCCGGATATCCGGTTTATCCTGTTGCAACTCTATTTGCGGGCGGGAAGAGCCACATCATGCCGATCATCGAGAAGAACAAATATCTCCCTGACCTGAAGGCGATTCCAAAAGATGTCCTGAAGAAGGCGAAGCTCATCTTTATCAATTATCCGAACAACCCGACGTCCGCATGTGCCGGTAGAGGTTTTTATAAAGAAGTGATCGCCTTTGCAGCAAAGCACAATATCATCGTCTGTCATGATGCTGCGTACTCAGAGATCTACTACGACGGGAAGAAGCCTTTGAGCTTTCTTCAGATACCCGGAGCCAAGGATGTTGGTATTGAATTTCACTCTCTCTCAAAGACATGCAACATGACAGGATGGAGGATAGGTTTTGCAGCAGGCAATAAAGATGTTATAGCAGGGCTTGGCAAGATAAAGTCAAATCTGGACTCAGGAATTTTTCAAGCGATACAGGAGGCGGGGATAGCTGCGCTCGAGACGGAAGAGCCTGTTCTTGACAGGATAAGGAAGACATATCAGGGCAGAAGGGATGTGCTGTATAAAGGATTAAAGGAGATCGGCATTAAGGCTATAAAGCCTGAAGCCACTTTCTATCTCTGGGCAAAGGTCCCGGCAGGATACACTTCTTCAAAATTCGCAGCGCTCCTCCTGGATAAGGCAGGTGTTCTCGCAACTCCGGGCAACGGTTTCGGCGCGCCGGGCGAAGGATATATAAGATTCGCGCTTACCGTAGATGAGAAGAGGATGAAAGAGGCTGTAGAGAGGATAAAGAAGGCGCTTTAAATAACATGCCTAAAGCTTACATCGGCATCGGCTCAAACCTCGGCAACAGGGAAGAGAACTGCATGAAGGCAGTCTCTCTTCTCAGAGACAACGGCATCAAAGTTACAAAGCTTTCATCCATGATAGAGACCGAGCCGTGGGGATTGGAAGGCCAGCCGAAGTTCATCAATATGGCGGTCGAGGCTGAGACCGCTTTATCTCCTCAAGAACTTTTGAAACTTCTCAAAGAGATCGAGTCTGAAATAGGGCGTGAGCCTGCTGAACGCTGGGGCCCGCGGATCATTGATCTCGATATATTGCTCTATGATGCCCTTGTTTTAAAAACTCCTGAACTGGAGATACCGCATCCGCATATCGCAGAGAGGGAATTTGTTTTAAAGCCTCTTTCAGAGATCGCGCCAGAGAAGATTCACCCGGTTTTGAAGAAGAGTATCAGCGAGCTGCTTTCACAATATCCCCGAAGTTCCTGAGCAGGCGCAGGCCGAGGGCCTGGCTCTTTTCCGGGTGGAACTGCACGGCATAGACATTATCCTTCCATATTGAAGATGTGAACTCAATTCCGTAGTCTGTAGTAGTAGCGATTATGGAACTGTCTTCAGGCGCAACGTAATAAGAATGCACAAAGTAGAAGAAACTTTTATCCGGGATGCCCTTTAACAGCGGATTTTCTTTTTTGATCTTCACTTCATTCCATCCCATGTGAGGGACCTTTAAAGTTGAGAGTTGAGAGTTAAGAGTTAAGAGTTTTTGATCTCCGAAATTAAATCTTGGGACCTTTCCTTTAAAGATATCAAGTCCCATGCACTTTCCAAACTCCTCTGATTCGCTGAAGAGCACCTGAAGGCCGAGGCATATGCCGAGAAACGGCTTGCCGCTTTTTATTGATTCAACGACCGTATCATTCAAATTGAGGTTTTTCAGCTCGCCCATGCAGTCCTTAAACGCGCCCACACCGGGAAGCACTACGCCGTCGGCATTTTTCACATCCTCAGGCCTGTTCGTTACCATGACCTCAACGCCTGCCTTTTGAAATCCCTTTTCAACGCTCCTGAGATTCCCCATTCCGTAATCAATGATCGCTATCATGTTTTTATATTATGGGATTGAGTAAGTAAATTCAATTGAGGCGTTTAAGCCATCACTTGAAAAAATAAATCAGTTGGGTTACCGTATATATTATTTTTTGAAAAAGGTGTATATTTATAACTGACATGATACCTAAAAAGATATTCTTCACTAAAGGCGTAGGGGTTCACAAGGACAGTCTGGCATCTTTTGAGATGGCTTTGAGAAAGGCCGGGATCGAGAAGTGCAACCTTGTGTATGTCTCAAGTATCTTTCCTCCGGAATGCACAATAATACCCAGACGCAAAGGCCTGGACCTGATAAAGCCCGGACAGATTACCTTCTGTGTAATGGCGAGAAACTCAACAAATGAGCCTAACAGGCTTGTCTCATCCGCGATCGGGCTTGCCGTGCCCAAGGATAGAAAGAATTATGGGTATCTTTCCGAGCACCATTCTTTTGGTGAGACAGCAAAAAAGGCAGGTGACTATGCAGAGGACCTGGCTGCATCTATGTTAGCCACTACACTCGGTATATCATTTGACCCTGATGAGGCATGGGACTCCAGAAAACAGGTATATAAGGCGAGCAAGTATATCTTTAAATCCATGAACGTCTGTCAGTCTGCAGAGGGCGAAAAATCC
The DNA here is from genome assembly GCA_030646035.1 of Thermodesulfovibrionia bacterium. Classification (NCBI taxonomy): domain Bacteria; kingdom Pseudomonadati; phylum Nitrospirota; class Thermodesulfovibrionia; species Thermodesulfovibrionia bacterium. Next base: position 109,212 of record JAUSMY010000036.1, read on the forward strand.
GGACAGTGGACGACTGTTGTTGCGGCTGCAGTCATGTTGATCGATTAATTGAAGCAAAAGACCCCGAACAATTTCTGCGGCCTTCCGCAAAACCATTCAAGCTATAAAGACTCCGCTATAGTTATCGTTCCTGTTCCTTTTGACAAGACCAGCACTTGGGGGAAAGGCGCTGACAAAGGGCCTAAGGCCATCATAGAAGCCTCAAAGAATATGGAGCTTTATGATATTGAGACAGGCTCAGAGGTATATAAAAAAGGCATACACACTTCCAAAGCGATAATCTCCTCCACTCCTGCCGGCATGGTGAATAGCGTTTACAACAGAACCGCCAAATATATATCTGACGGAAAATTCGCAGTTGTGCTCGGCGGCGAACATTCCGTATCATTCGGTTCCATAAAAGCCCATGCTGAATCTTCCAAGGATATGAGCATCCTCCATCTTGACGCACACTCTGATATGCGGGACTCTTACGAGGGGAGCAAATACAACCATGCCTGTGTCATGGCAAGGGCTAAAGAGGTTTCAGATACTATCGTCTCAGTCGGTATAAGGAGTATGGACTCATCTGAACTCGGCAATATTAATACCCAGAACATGTTCTATGCATCTTACATACAAAAGAACAAAAACTGGATGGAACAGGCCATAAAAAAGCTGAGCGCTAATGTATATATCACAATCGACCTTGATGTCTTTGACCCGTCCATCATGCCTTCAACAGGAACTCCTGAACCGGGCGGACTTGGATGGTATGAGGTGCTGGAACTGCTCCAGCGTGTTTCAATAAAGAAGAACATAGTCGGCTTTGATATTATGGAACTCTGCCCTTCATCAGTTGATAAGGCCCCTGACTTTCTCGCTGCCAAGCTTATCTATAAGTTATTAAGCTTCAAATTTCTTAAAAAAAGATAACCCTCAGGCGTTCTGATAATTGACCTATTCTCAGGCAATCAATACAATATCTTTAATGTTGCGCAAGTGCTTAATATTTTCATATGGAGATAGATACGAATGAAACGTAAGAGGGCAGGAACTTTTCTTCTTTTTGTCATTGATATCTTTTCCATATTCATCACACTGCAGGGAGCGATAATATTAAGAAGGGAACTGCTGCCCTTCTTTTTTAAATTCCCGGATTTTCCGATAAACAACTTCACCTTCTTCTGGTGGGTATTTCCGATCTGGCTGACATTCTTTGCGTATGAAGGCCTCTATACAAAGCGGTATCCGTTCTGGGATGAGATCAAGATACTCTGGAAGGCGGTCTTCTTTGCGACGATAGCCGTATTCAGCATCCTCTTTTTAGGCAAGGTCGGCGAGGCGGTATCAAGAACTGTAATAGTCGTTATGGGACTTATCTCGCTGCCTCTTCTCCCGCTTATCAGGCTCAATGCCAAGAAGATCCTGATAAATAGCGGGTTGCTTAAGAGCAGGGCGCTTATCATAGGCGCGGGTGAAACAGGAAAGCTGATCCTTAAAGCCTTACTAAGGGACAAAAATCTCGGCTATGAGGTTGTCGGGTTTATGGACGATGAACCCCAAAAGATCGGGAGCAGGGTCGATGGGCTTGAAGTATTCGGAAGCGTAAATGAGGTTGAAAAGTATATTGACAGTCATGACATCCACGATATCGTTATAGCAATGCCAAGCTGCCACAGGGAGAAGCTTATCAGGATAATCAATAACCTTCAGCATAAGGTGCAGCACATCCTGCTCATCCCAGACCTTTTCGGTGTCGCTGTTCTGGGGACCGAGCTGCAGAACTTCTTTCAGGAGCAGGTCATCGGCCTTGAGGTAAAGAATAACCTTGCCAGGCCGACAAACATATTTATCAAAAAGAGCTTTGATATCATTGTCAGCCTTATAGCCTTTCTTATTCTTGCCATTCCGATGCTCATACTCTCTGTTATCATCAGGCTGACATCAAGCGGCCGGGCGATATATTCACAGGAGAGGATAGGCAAGCATGACAGGGCATTCAGGTGCTACAAGTTCAGGACTATGCATCATGACGCAGAGGCGAGGCTTGAGAAGATGCTTGCATCCGACTCGCAGGCAAGGACAGAATGGGAGGAGAACTTCAAACTCAAGAACGACCCGAGGGTGACGCGGATCGGGGACTTCCTGAGAAGGACATCCCTTGATGAGCTCCCGCAGATATTCAATGTTCTTAAAGGCGACATGAGCCTTGTAGGCCCGAGGCCGGTGACAAAGACAGAGATAGATGACTATTACAAGGACAAGGCAGAGCTCTGCTTCGGCGTGCCGCCGGGAGTTACCGGGCTCTGGCAGGTCAGCGGCAGGAGCGGGACGAGCTATGATTACAGGATCGCCCTTGATTCATGGTATGTAAGGAATTGGAACCTCTGGCTTGATATAGTTATCCTCTTCAAGACGTTGAGGGTGGTCTTTAGACGCGAAGGGGCGTGGTAGATGTAGAGAGTTCATCCCATGAACGGACTTTAGCGATTATTCATAAAAATAAAGCCCTTACCCTTGACAAATCTCCCCAAACTTAGTATGTTCATAGTGTGAACAGTCTTGATAACAGCAAAGACAATGAGATAACCCTCAGGATCCTCGATGAGATAAGCCAGGAATCTGTCGTCACCCAGCGCACCCTCTCAAGCAGGCTTAATATAGCGCTCGGCCTTGTTAACGCATATGTTAAGAGGCTCGTGAAGAAGGGGCATATAAAGATCACAAAAGGCCCTATGAACAGGGTCAAGTATGTCCTTACGCCTGCTGGACTTAAACTCCGGGTCGGCCTCACCTATGATTATATGCACCAGTCGGTCAACTATTTCAAATCAGCGCGCAAGAAGATCGATGAAACTTACCAACAGATGATCACAGACGGGGTGAAGAATATTCTCATCTGGGGAGATGGCGAGGTTGCAGAGCTGGCGTATATATCTCTGCGCGGACTGCCTCTGAATCTTGTCGGCGTGGTTGACAGCAAAAGAGCTGAGAAGGCTTTTTTCGGGCATGATGTTTATTCGTTTGAGGATTTTAAGAATCTGGAATATGACGTTATACTTGTCACATCTTTAAAGAGTGAAGAAGCAATGGAAAAGATAAAAGGGCTCGGAGCTGATATGGCAAAGGTCTATACGCTTTAACCCTGTTGCTTATGCCAATAACTTTTATGGAGCATAAATGGAAAATGTAGATGCAATAGAGCCGCAGTGGTTTGCGGTGAATGTAAGGTCAAGGCATGAATTTCAGGTGCTGGAGAGGCTTACAATGAAAGGGGTTGAGGCGTTCCTTCCGACCGTTGAGAAGCTCAGGAGATGGAAGGACAGAAAGAAGCTGGTATCTTTCCCTCTCTTTCCCGGATACCTCTTTGTTCATATACCTAAGAGGGCGAATGACATACTTAATGTGCTGAAGATAAACGGCGCGGTCAATCTCTTAAGCGGCGCTCCGGGAGAGCCTGTGCCTGTGCCTGATGAACAGATAATATCACTCATAAAGGCTGTGGAGAGCAATGAACCGCTTGACCCATACCCGTATCTTAAGGAAGGGCAGAGGGTCAGGATAATGCACGGGCCGATGCGCGGTGTTGAAGGGATGCTTGTACAGAAGGCGGGCAGGCATATGCTCGTTCTTTCCGTTGATATACTCACTCAGGGCGTTGCGCTAAGTATAAACGCCTCTGATGTAGAGAGAATATAAAAAAGAGCTAAGAGGTTTTTCAGCAACTCTAAACTCAGGATTCTATCACCCTTAGGTTACGTAAATGTAACTGAAAGGGCGGAGCAGTGTAAAAAATCAAATGACTTTGGTTTAAATAATATAATAAATAATAAAGGAGAACTAACATGTTAAATGGAAAGGTTGTTTTAATTACTGGAGGAACAGGTTCTTTTGGCAAGAAGTGCACAGAGATCATCCTTAACAATTACAAACCTAAAAAACTGATCATCTTCAGCCGTGATGAATTAAAGCAGTTTGAGATGAGCCAGAGATGGAGCGTAAAGAAATATCCGTGCATACGATATTTTCTCGGCGATGTCAGAGACAAGGAAAGGCTTATGAGGGCGTTCAGCGGGGTTGATTATGTTATCCACGCCGCAGCACTTAAACAGGTCCCTGCCGCAGAATATAACCCTGAGGAGTTTATTAAGACCAATATAATTGGAGCGATGAATGTAATAGATGCGGCAGTTGCTAATAAAGTAAAGAAAGTGATTGCGTTATCTACTGACAAGGCCTGTAACCCTATTAACTTATACGGCGCCACCAAACTATGCTCTGATAAGCTGTTTGTCGCTGCTCAATCATATGCAGCTCATGAGGACACGGTGTTTGCGGTTGTGCGTTACGGCAATGTTGTCGGCAGCCGGGGTTCTGTAATACCTTTCTTTAAAGAGCGCGCAAAGACAGGCGTACTGCCGATCACAGATGCGCGCATGACCCGTTTCTGGATAACACTGGATCAGAGCGTGCATTTTGTGCTGAAGGTCATGGAGCTGGCAAAAGGCTCTGAGATATTTGTCCCGAAGATCCCTTCCATGAAAATAACAGACCTTGCCATAGCCATATCTCCTGAATGCAGGCAGGAAGTTGTCGGCATCAGGCCTGGAGAGAAGATACATGAGACCCTGATCGGCGAAGATGAAGGACGCAATGCCATCGAGTACAATGAATGCTATGTTGTTAAGCAGCATCTTGAAGAATCTGATTTTAAGGACGGTGCGCGTCCATGCGCTGAAGGTTTTAAATATGCGTCAGACAGCAACCCTGAGAAGATAAGCATAGAGGAACTCAAGGTCGTGATCGAGGACATTTCAGATGATTACAGTATTGAGAAGAACAGATGGTCAATGGATGACCTCCCGCAGTAGGCGAGTTGATGAACTGAAATGATTAAATACCGTAAAATGCTCATCACAGGGGTCAGCGGGCTGCTTGGCAATAATCTTGCCTTTTATTTCAAAGACAAATATGAAGTATTGGGCATTTACAATTCTCATCCGGTCACCATGAAGGATATCTGCACTGAGAAATGCGACCTTTTAGATGCCGATTCCCTGAAAAAAATAATTATTGATTTCAACCCGTCAATAATTATTCATTGCGCTTCCTTAACCAATATCGATCAATGTGAAGCAGAAAAAGATCTCACAAATGAAGTGAATGTTCTATCAACCAGGTCCCTTGTGAACTGTATTTCCGGCAGGGATGTTAAATTGATCTACATATCCACGGATACAGTCTATGGCGGGGTCAAAGGAAACTTTTCCGAGAATGATGCTGTCAGCCCTCCAAACTATTACGGAAGGACCAAGCATCAAGGGGAGCTGGAAGTTCTGAATAAAGATAAGGCTCTGGTATTCAGGACAAATATATTCGGATGGAACGTCCAGAATAAATACAGCCTTGGCGAATGGGTCTTAAATGAACTTAAGGAGAAAAGAGAGATAAGATGTTTCAAGGATGCTTTTTTTTCTTCTATATATACTTTTGAGTTTGCGAGAGTGATTGATATCGCGATTCAAAAAGGCCTGAGCGGTATATATAATTGCGGCAGCACCACTTCATGCTCCAAATATGAATTTGCCTTAAAGATCGCTGATGTTTTTGCACTGGACAAGAATGGGATCATTCCTTTTTCGATTGATGATTTCGGTTTCAGGGCTAAAAGGGGGAAGGACTTATCTTTGAATGTCAGCAAGCTTGAAACGGAACTGCAATACAGGCTTCCCACGATAGAGGAATCTGTTTTATTATTCTATAGGGACTATAAGTCCGGCCTGCCTGATGTGCTGAGGTCATCACTGGCCATGGAACCGGCAGAATACATATCATACGGAAAGCAGTGGATAGATGAAAATGATATTCAGGCTGTTGTCAGCACATTGCGGTCTGACCGCCTGACACAGGGCCCGAAGATAGATGAGTTCGAAAAAGCATTAGCGGGATTCTGCGGCGCACGTTTTGCCGTTGCTGTCAATTCGGGGACTTCAGCGCTTCACATCGCCTGCCTGGCAGCAGGGGTGCAAGAGGGAGATGAGGTGATAACATCCCCGAATACCTTTGTTGCTTCAGCTAACTGCGCAGTGTACTGCGGCGCAAGGCCGGTATTTGCGGATATAGAACCCGATACCTACAATATCATTCCTCAGGAGATGGCAAACAAGATCACGCCGTTGACAAAGGCTGTTATCCCTGTCCATTTTTCAGGGCAGAGCTGTGATATGGTATCAATTAAAAATATCATACAAGAGGAAGAGAAGAGCGCGGATAAAAAAATATATATCATTGAAGATGCCTGCCATGCGCTTGGTTCCGCATACAAAGGCAGGAAGATCGGTTCCTGTTTTTATTCTGACATGACTGTAATGAGTTTTCATCCTGTAAAACACATTACTACAGGGGAAGGGGGGGCTGTATTAACCAATAACGAGTCCCTTTATAACAGGTTAAAGCGCTTCAGGTCTCACGGGATCACAAGTGTACCTGATGAATTCATATATAAGGAAGAGGCTTTTGAAACATCAGAAGGCGGTTTTTCTCAAGTAAGGCCCTGGTATTATGAGCAGGTTGCTCTGGGATATAACTACCGCATTACTGACCTGCAGTGCGCGCTCGGTATATCACAACTGAAAAAGATAGTTTCTTTTTGTAAGCGGAGGCGTGAGATAGTTAATATGTATAATGAAGCTTTTAATGATGTCAATACTCTTCAAACACCTTTTCAATCCGGTGATTGTGACAGTTATTTTCATATATATGTTCTCCTGTTTGACTGGAAAGCTATCGGGATGAACCGTACTCAATTCATGCTGGAGCTCAGAAGCAGGGGGATACAGACACAGGTTCATTATATACCTGTGCCTCTTCACCCGTATTACAGGGAAAACTTCGGCACTGATCTGAGGGATTTTCCCAATACTGAGAAATACTATAAAGGGTGCCTCTCAATACCCCTTTATCCGGCAATGACCGACATGGACGCAAAAAAGGTTGTTGCTGAGATACTGAGATTGGCGGTACGGTCATGAAGGATTCAAAGAATAAATTAATGCAGGCGAGAGCCAAAAAGATCATACCCGGCATGACGCAGCTCCTGTCTAAACGGCCTGATATGTTTTCATCAGGTGTCTGGCCTGCCTATTACAGCAAAGCCAAAGGGGTAGAGGTATGGGACCTTGATGGAAACAGGTATATAGATATGAGCATCTCCGGGATCGGAGCTAATATTCTCGGATACGCAGACCCGGATGTGAACGCGGCAGTTCATGAAGCTGTTGATGCCGGGTCCAGCAGTTCCCTGAACTGTCCTGAGGAAGTTGAGCTTGCAGAGCTGCTTTGCGAGATCCATCCATGGGCAGATAAGGTTCGGTATGCCCGCACAGGCGGGGAAGCAATGGCTGTTGCAGTAAGAATAGCCAGGGCTTACACAGGAAAAGACAAGATAGCTTTCTGCGGATATCACGGTTGGCACGACTGGTATCTTGCGGCGAATCTTGGGACAGAGAATGCGCTCGGAGAACATTTGATGCCCGGCTTAGACCCGCGTGGGGTTCCCAAAGGACTTGAAGGAACCGCATTTCCATTCAGGTATAACCATATAGAAGAACTTGAAGCGATAATCGCAAAACACAAAAAAGAACTGGCAGCCGTAGTGATGGAGCCAATCCGCAACGCACAGCCTGAGAGCGGTTTTCTGGAGGCGGTAAAGTCGCTGGCAAAGGAAGCCGGTGCGGTCTTTATCTTTGATGAGATATCCGCCGGTTTCAGGATGAATTCAGGAGGAGCGCATTTAGTGCTTGGGGTCACGCCTGACATAGCCGTGTTTTCAAAGGCCATGGGCAATGGTTTTCCTATTGCTGCTGTTATTGGGAAAGGCGGGGTTATGGATGCTGCCCAAAATTCATTTATCAGCAGCACAATGTGGACTGAGCGCGTCGGCCCGGCTGCGGCATTAGCCACTATCACAAAACACAGGCGTGTCGATGCCGGCAGGCATTTGATGTCCATCGGCCAACAGATCCAGTCTGGATGGGCTTCGCTTGCAAAGAAAAACGATCTGAAGATCAGCGTCGGCGGGATCCCGCCGTTGAGCCATTTTTCATTTGACTATGATGACGCGATGTCGATGAAGGCATTGTTCGTACAGCTGATGATAGAAAAAGGATTTCTCGCCTCAACACTCTTTTATTCGATGTACGCCCATGAGGAAACGCATGTCGAAAAATATCTCAATGCCGTTGATGGGGCATTCTCAATGATTGTTGAGGCGAACCGGGCAGGCACGCTGCGTAAACTTTTAAAGGGACTGCCAACTACTGCCGGATTTAAGAGGTTAGTATAAATGGTGTCAGGTTCATGAATCCTTTAGTCCTCGGCACTGCGCAATTCGGCTCTGTATACGGTATTGCAAATAAGACGGGGCAGCCGGGCCAGGCAGCGGCAACTGCGATAGTTCATGAGGCTTGGAAAAACGGCATTCGTGAATTTGACACAGCCCAGGGATACGGGACGAGTGAAGAGGTTTTGGGCATGGCATTGAACGAACTCGGCCTGACGAAGGAAGCGAGGGTCATCAGTAAATTTCATCCGGACCTTGATCACCTGAATCCTTCAGCCATGTCAAAAGCGGTTGACGGGTCTCTGATGCGTCTCGGGGTGCCGCATCTTTTCGGCATCATGCTTCACCGCGAGGAGATGCTTTCGCTTTTGGATAAAGGTCTGTCAGATATACTTCATGATATAGTCTCTTCGGGGAAGGTTCAACATGCCGGAGTGTCGGTCTATTCGCCTGAGAAAGCAGTTCAGGCACTGAATACAGCAGGGATAGATATGGTGCAGCTGCCGTCCAACATCCTGGACAGGAGATTTGAGAAGGCGGGAGTGTTTGAGCTTGCTGACAGAATGGGCAAGAAGATTTATATCAGGAGCGTATTCCTTCAGGGCTTGATCCTGATGGATCCCGCAGAGATGCCCGATAAAATGGCTTATGCCAGGACGGTCATCCATAAACTAAGATCCTTATCCGCAGATGCGGGCTTGAGCCGCCAGGAGCTGGCGCTTGGTTATATCAGGACTGAAATGCCCGATGCCGGGATCGTGTTCGGAGCTGATACGCCTGAGCAGGTCAGGGGAAGCCTGGCATGCCGGGAGATAACTTTGCCCGCTTCTTTGGTTTCAGCGATCAAGAAAACATTTGATGATGTTGATGAGAAGATCCTGAATCCTTCGCTTTGGCCGAATTGATATGATGACAGCTGCGATCATTCAGGCGAGGATGAGTTCCACAAGGCTTCCGGGCAAGGTGATGAAACCACTATGCGGAAAGCCGATGCTGTGGCATATAATCACCCGCCTCGGCCATGCAAAACAGCTTGATAAGGTCATCATCGCAACTACGGACAGGGAAGAAGATAAAGTAATTGCCAAACTTGCGGAAGAGATGGGAGCTGCTTTCTACTGCGGCTCTTTGGATGATGTGCTTGACAGATACTATCAGGCGGCAAAGAAATTTAATGCTGAGACTATTGTAAGAATTACTGCAGATTGCCCTATGATAGACCCGGAGACCGTTGACAGTATTACAGATCATTTTCTGAAACATGACTATGATTATGTGAGCAATACAATTAAACCGACAATGCCTGACGGCCTGGATACAGAGGTCTTCAGTTTCAAGTCTCTTGAAAAGGCGTGGGAAGAAGCAAGGAAACCTTCTGAGAGGGAACATGTAACTCCATATATTTACAACCATCCTGAAATGTTTAAAATCAGCAATTACGAATATGATGTTGACCTCTCCGGTATGCGGTGGGTAGTTGATCAGGAAGAAGATTATAAATTTGTCTCAGAGGTCTACACGAGCTTGTATCGGGACGGGAAGATATTTGATATGCAAAGTGTTATCAGGTTATTAAAAGAAAACCCCGGACTTCTCGAAATAAACAAGGGAATCGCAAGAAACGAGGGGTATCAAATCTCGATTTTAAAAGATGAAAAAGATACAAGCACTTAAAAGACTAAAGGCAAATGGCGTTTCATTTTAAGGTTGGCCTTAAACTATATTCAACTAACGTTGAGCTGATTCCCGAAGCATCAAGGCTCATGAAAGAGGGGTTATATGACTATGTGGAACTGTACGTTATCCCCGGCTCATATATGCAGACAATAAATAACTGGGAAACCCTTGATATTTCTTTTGTGATACATACTCCTCATTCATTTCATGATGTAAACTTTGCGCAGGCTGATAAATGGCAAACCAATCAGCGTAATTTTATTGAAGTACAAAAGTTTGCAGACTCACTTTCTGCAGGAATAATAATCGTTCATGGCGGCAATAATGGTTCCTTTGATGAAACACTTAAACAGCTTGCCCGGCTTGATGAGAAGAGGATAGCCCTTGAGAATAAACCCTGTATGGGAATTAATGGCGAGATATGCGTAGGGGGCACTCCGGAAGAATTCCAGAAGGCCTTTGATTCCGGCGTTATAAAGCAGACAGTGCTGGACTTCGGGCACGCTGTCTGTGCAGCTAATTTTCTCCAGATGGCCCCACTCGATTTAATTAAAAAATTTGCAGGATTTAACCCGAAGGTTTTCCATTTATCAGATGGTGATGCATTATCTGAAAAGGATACTCATTATAATCTGGGCAAGGGCAGTATGAATATCGCCGGATTTCTGTCAACTGTTCCTGAAGGGGGGCTTTTAACAATTGAAACCCCTCGCAGAGAGACGGAAGGTTTAAAGGATTTCATGGAAGATGTAGTTTATCTGAATAAACTGATTAATTAAAATGACGGAGGAAACGCGTGACAAAAGAGATCAGAGTAAATAATAAAACCATAGGACAGGGCAGGCCATGCTTTGTGATAGCAGAGGCCGGGTCGAATCATAACGGCTCAATAGAGCAGGCAAAAAGGATGATAGATGTAGCAGTTGATGCAGGAGCTGATGCAGTTAAATTTCAGGTTTTTCGAGCCAAAACCATGTATCCCAATAAAAAAATAGAGGTCAAATATCTAAAAAATATGGGGATCAAGGATGACCTCTACAATATAATCAAAAGGATGGAAGTGCCGTATGAATGGGTGGAGGTACTTTATAATTACTCAAACTCAAAAGGCATTATATTTATGGCATCTCCTTTTGACAAAGAGGCGGTTCGCATTTTAGACCCTTATGTATCTATTTTTAAGATCGCCTCTTATGAAGCCATGTATGGGGACCTTATCGATGCAGTCAAGGCTACCGGCAAACCTCTTTTCATATCTGTTGGAGGTTGTTCTGAAAAAGAGATTGATCTGATCGTTAAAAAATCGTTGAATGATTATCTTGATAACACAGTGCTTTTACACTGTATTGCCAAATACCCCACCCCTCTGAACCAGGTCAATTTAAATGTTATTCCCCATTTAGCGCAGAAATATTCAATAAAGGTCGGTTTTTCAGACCATACGGAACATCCATTAATCGCGCCTATGGGTGCAGTAGCGTTAGGGGCGGTTGTCATAGAGAAGCATTATACCTTAAGCAAAAATCTGCCTGGGCCTGATCACGCTTTTGCTTTAGAACCTGATGAATTAAAAAATATGATTAGCTCAATACGTATGGTCCAGCAAGCATTAAAGGGGCAGAGCAAGAAAAAGGTTTTACAGAAATGCGAAAAAGAACTTTATTACTATAAGCGCTGCTTTTATTTTAAAAAAGACTTGCCTAAAGGTCACAAAATCAATAAGAAAGATCTTAAAATATTGCGTAATACAGGGAGCGAGTGTAATTATTTCAATCCATTGGAGTTGGATATGGTCTTAGGGAAGAGACTGAAAAAAAATATAGGGGCAGATGAAATTGTAGTTAAGGAGGATTTGCAATGAGCGCTGAATGCCAGGGAGAAGTACTGATGAACAAAGAAGAGCGCCAGCTGATCTCTTGCAATAAATGCGGATTTATCCATGTGATCCCTTCATATACAGAAAGAGAGTTGGAAGAGTTCTATGAAAATTATTACGCTGAGAGCACACCCAGTTATTTATGGTTTGAAAAGGTTTATAACATTAAGAAGTGGAAAGATACCGGAAGAATTCTTGATATCGGATGCTGGGAGGGCAAGCAGCTTGAATTTTTCATAAAAGAAGGATGGGAGTGTGTCGGGACGGAACTGAATAAAAATGCAGCCTCAGTCGCAGCTTCCAAAGGGATTGAAGTGCACCAGATCTCTATCAGGGAGTTCTTTGAAAAGTTTGCTGATAGAAAATGGGATGTTATAAATATCTCTTATATATTAGAGCATATCCCTGACCCTGCGGATTTTTTAAAAAAAATAAAGAACAACCTGAACAAGGATGGAATGGTAATTATTGAAGTCCCAAACGAGTTCAACCCTCTTCAGATGGCGTATTTAAAAGAACACCAGCACGAACCTTACTGGGTAGCTCTTCCTGACCATTTGAATTATTTCAATAAGGAAGGCCTTGAAAATCTCATGGAACGTGCCGGCTTTAATGTGATTCATGGTGAATCGTCCTTTCCGCTTGAGATGTTTTTATTAATGGGTGATAACTATCTTGAAGACAGCTTGGTCGGAAAACACAGCTTTGGAAAGGTTGTTGAAATGGAGAGGATTTTACGTAATTATAATCCTGAGTTGCTTTCAAGTATTTACTCTTCACTCTTCAAGGTCGGAATCGGCAGAAGTATCATCCTTTATGCTTCACTCAAGATTAAAGAATGAGAATCTGCCTTTTTGCTGATATTCACGGCAACGGCCCTGCTTTCAGGAGCGCTTACCCCATGCTTATTTCAGAAAAAGCTGACCTGAATATTTTTCTCGGCGACTTATGCGGATATTATTTTGACCAGAGTGAGATATTTGAAATGCTCAAAGATATTCCAAACCTGATCTCAATCAAAGGGAATCATGATCAGGTTTTTTTGAAAATTGTAAATGGTGAAGAGGACTGCCGACGCGATTATTTAAAGAGGTATGGCAGATCAATGGAAAATCTTCTATATGAGAATAATTCAGCTCTTATTCAATGGCTTTCGGATCTGCCGGAAACATTTTTAAGTGCTGATCCTGATATCGCGGGATATCATGGAAGCCCGCAGAATAATATGGATGGATATGTGTATCCGGATTCGCCTCTTGATGCATTTCAGTATTATATGTCTTCTGTCTTTATTCTCGGGCATACTCATTACCCTATGGTAAGAAGCATTGGAGCGAAGCTGCTGATAAATCCAGGCTCACTCGGACAGCCCAGGCAAGGCGGGTGGCCGTCATATGCGGTATTTAACTACCGCTCAAAAGAAGTTATGTTCAAAGACGTTGTTTATGACAGGGCGGAGCTGATTAAAAGCATTGATGATGCCGGTGACAATAATCCATATCTAAGGCAGGTTCTTGCAAGACATGACAATGCATAAAACAATTATTCTTGTTTCAGCAGTTTGCGGAGATATCGGCTGCTCAGCAGTCAGGGCATTACGAGATTCGGTTGATAAGATTATCGGTTGCGATATTCAATCGAATTCTCCTGTTATTGATCTTATTGACAGATTCTATGTATCTCCCCCGGCTCTGGACAGAGACAATTATATTAATTTCCTTAAGAAGGTTTTTCAGAAAGACAGTATAGGATTTTTTCTTCCGATATCTGAGTACGAGATTGATGTTTTGAATACAAGAAGGGAGGAATTGGAGTCCACAGGCGTACGCCTTTTACTCAACAATAAAGAGGTCCTTAATAACTTCCTTGATAAATTAAAAACAGCCCAGTACCTTAATAACATCGGGATAACGGCTCCAAAAACATCTTTATTATGCAGTTACGATGGGAGCTTTGGGTTCCCTGTAATTGTGAAGGCCAGAAAAGGGAGCGGAAGCAAAAGGCTGTGGACAGCAGACAATTCTACAGACCTTGAATATATAAAGACCAAAGATGATGGCGGGCTGATAGCTCAGGAGATGATAGGTTCTGCAGAGGAAGAATATACTACAGGTGTTTTTTCTGATGGCCAGGCTGTCTCTGCTATTACCTTCAGGAGGAGGCTTGGTTTTGGCGGATTATCTGTTGAGGCGGTGCTTGAAGATATTCCCTTTCTTGATAATATCGCAAGGAAGATAAGTAAAGAGACCGGACTGACAGGAAGCATAAATATTCAGTCAAGGCGCGCCGGTGATATTTTTATCCCTTACGAAATAAATCCGAGATTATCAAGCACCCTGCTTTTCAGAAAGAAGTTTGGATTTGATGATGCCGTGTGGTGGCTGGATGCCCTTATGGGCAAAAAACACTCATATAAAATGAAGTACAAGTCCGGGATAGCTAAAAGGTCTTTAACAGAGTGCTATTTTGACCTTCAGGATATTGTGAATGAAGATAGATAAAGGCGCGATCCTGCTGGAAGACGAAAAGATATTCCTGCGAGTGCTTACAATTGAGGATATTACTGAGGATTATATTAATGGTTTAAATGACGATGAAGTCAACAGATACCTTGTAAATGTCCGCATCAATGCCCAGACGAGGGAATCTGTGGAGGGATTTATTCGTACGAACACAAATGAGCCTTCAAGTGTTTTTCTGGGTATTTTTATCAAGGATGAAGTGGATTCTTTTATTGGTACCCTGCGTATCTCAGGTATAGATCTTTTCCACTACCTGGCATCTGTCGGGATATGCATATTTGATAAACGGTCATGGAAGAAGGGTTATGCTGTGCGATCTCTGGGAATGGTTAAGGAATATCTCTTTAATTCATTAGGCCTTCATTATATTGAAGCCGGGGTCTACTCAGAAAATATCAGCAGTTTAAAGCTCTTTAAAAGTGCAGGATTTACAGAATCCCACAGATTAAAGGATAAGTTCAGGCACATCAACAGTTTTGAGGAAGTGATAATATTTAAGGCATTAAACCCATCGTTTGACAATTCTCTTCTGAAGTAACATATTCTGTCTTGAAAAAAATGAATAAACTTATTGCAGTATTTGACTCTCCTGCTGTGGGGGATATCTGTTTAATTAAAAAATATCTCAGGCAAGGGTTTGAGGTTTTTGTTGTGGAACCTTTTCATGCATATCATCATCAAAAAACGCTTACTTTTTTCCCGCCTCCGCTTCCTGAAGAGGTATTGATTCTTCTTAAAAACGGGGAAGTCAAGTTGCTGAAAGCAGATTTGCTGAATTCTCGCGATATAAGCTTGCGGGCGGCTGATAAAGCGGTGCAGGTAATAGAGCCGGTTTATGAGGTCTATAGAAGAGAGTACCAAAAGCTTTTTCAATTTGTTTCCGATACATTGAAATCATCCTCTGCTGAGAATGCATTCAAGAAGAATCTATGTAATAAATTGGCAGAATTTTACTCAGTAAATATTCTTCTTGCAAGAATTGAGGATTGTCTGGAATCCGAATCCATACATGTCTTTCCTGATACAAATATCGGTCAGTACTTGTATTTGAAGTCGCTTGTTACAAGGTGCAGGCAGGACTTGGCCGAGCATAGAAATATACGATTTCCGTTTAGAATGCGCGCAAGAAGTTACATTGAAAATTTTAAGCATAATATAGTTGCGCTCACTATGTTGTCAGCTCAAACAGCTGCCAGCGGCCTTTTTGCGTTTTTTACGAGCAAAAGGCGAACTGAGAGAAAGAGCTATACTTATTGCGTTTCAATAATTGCACCAAACCGGCAGTTAAGAGGTAATCAGCGCGGGCCGGATTTTATTATTGATGGTGATAAGATCCAGGCAAAGGATGTTGTTTATCTTCCCATGGTGAAACTGGACTCAAGGCAGAAAGAATTACTGAAGAAGACAAAAGGCGATGTCTATTATCCGCCGGATAGAGGGCGTTTTTTTTCAAATTTCACAGAATGGAGCAGGCTTCTCAGGCTGGTAACAGGCGGAGTTTTTTCTCAGAAATGCGAAGAGACCAAAGCAGCCAGCAATATATTTTTTAATTATTTTGCCTGGACCGCAGTTATGAGAGGTCTCAGTTTCAAACATTTTATCACACATAGTGACTTCAGCTTGAATCATATTGGCCGCAACATAGCTATTGATCAGGCCGGCGCCCAAACATGGTATTTTACTGATTCAATGAACTTTGGGAACAACTTCAGTGAAGATAAGGACGGCTATGGCATGCGGCACCCTTTCTGGTCTTACCTCACATATGACCATTTTGTTACCTGGGATAAATTATTGGAAGAATATTTCAGGTCACATCCCGGGTCTTTTAAAAAAATCCATGTTGCAGGGTGTCTCTGGAGCGGCCATATAAAGGCAATAAGCAAAAAGGATGTCTTTTGCGGAGAGCTTTATCTGATAAACCTTGATAACACATTTATTGTAAGTGCGTTTGACTCGACATACTCAAGAAACGGCATAACATCATATGCTGAAGGGATTGCTTTTGCAGAGCATCTCTTGCAATTAGCAGATGAATGTTCTGATATTCACATCTATTTGAAGGAGAAAAAAGACCGCTCTATACATGGAAGGCTGGATCCGGTCTTAGGTCCAAGACTTCTGGATCTATATAATAAAATGGATACTCATGCAAGGATAACTATCTGCTCTAATGATGTAGATGCATCCAGGCTGATATCTGCATCAGACATGACGATATCTTTTCCGTTCACTTCAACAACTTTTGAAGCACTGAGCGCTGACAGGCCCGCATTGTGGCATGATCCAAAAGGATATTATATTAATACTCCCTATGCCAAAAATGGCGGAGTTACCACACACAGATATGAAGCACTGAAGGAAAAGGTTCTGGATATAATAAATACCAAACCGGGAAAATATAAGAACCCGATAAACATAAACTCACCATTGTCTGATCCTTATAGAGACGGTAAGGCGATTGACAGGTTCAGAGGGCTTCTGACATCAGATAGTGGCTACTAAAGAAAAGCAGATCAGGAACAGCTTCATCTATCTGTTGCCTATAATCGTCGGCAATCTGATCCCTATCATAACACTGCCGATCTTCACCAGGATTCTGACAAAAGAAGATTACGGCGTCTGGGGACTGGCACAGGTATACGCGATCTTTATGTCAGGACTTGCGAATTTCGGATTGATCATAGGCTATGAAAGAAATTTCTTCCAGTATAAGGATTCTGGTAAGTCTGCGGCACTACTGTACTCTACCCTGTTTTTCGTGCTGAGCGTTTTAATTGTTTTCGGGCTTTTCACCTATTTCTTTAAATCATCCATCTCTCGATTGGTGATCGGATCTTCGGAATATTCCGAAATATTGTTTTGGAGTTATTGTTCGACCGGCATTTTAAGCCTCAAGAATTATTATCTTGCCTATTTTAAGAATAGCGAAAATGCAAAATCATTTGCACACTATACAATAGACGAGAGTATCCTCGGCTTTCTTTTCTCTTTCATAATGGTCGTATATCTTCGCATTGGGGTTATCGGACTTATTTGGGGACAGTTAGTTGCAAGTCTTATAATATTTGGGATTCTCAGCGTGAATTTTATTAAACTTTATCCTCTTGCTTTTGATCGGGAGGGGCTCAGGGCATCCCTGAAACTCAGTTATCCACTGACCCCCCGCATCTTTATGGGTGTGATCGGGAGCCAGTTCGATAAATACATGATCGGACTCATGGCAACGATCGGCGGCGTTGGGGTCTACAGCATCGGCCAGAAAGTGGCAAATGCTATTTTTACATTTATGACTGCTATACAGAATGTTTACTCACCGCAGGTCTATAAAAGGATGTTTGATCTCGGGGAGGAAGGCGGTGAATCTGTAGGCAGATATTTGACACCTTTTGCGTACATATCTGTCGCTGCCGCTTTGATCGTCTCTCTTTTTTCCGAAGAGATCATTTATGTTTTAACACCTGAGTCTTATCACGGAGCCATTGATATTGTTATCGTCCTTTCAATGTATTATGCCTCCCTTTTCTTTGGCAAGCAGCCGCAACTCCTATTCATGAAAAAGACTTTTATAATCTCGATCTTCTCGCTTTTCAGTATTGCCCTGAATGTAGGGCTTAATATCCCTTTTATCATGAAGTGGGGAGCCATAGGCGCAGCGTGGGCGACATTTATTTCAGGGCTGATATCAGGAACGATTATATTTGCAATATCTCAGCGTTACTATGAGATCAAATGGGAGTACAGAAAAGTTACAATGATCTTCGCAATATTTTTTATTTCATCACTAATGGTAATTCTTTTAAGAAATATGCACGTTGATTACTATATCCGTATAATAATTAAATTAATTTCTCTGTCTTTATATGTATATCTTGGGGCTAAAATACATGTGGTCACTATTGAGAACTTCAGGCTGCTTAAAAGATCTGTCATAGGAAAGTCGTTCTGAAGAAGCGTTGTCTTAACACTTTAGTCTATTGATATATATTAAATATAGTAATGATCAAGAAAAGAATAAAAAATATATTTTGGTCTCTTTCCAGAGCCGCTGTTAATAGAGCGGTAAAAGAAAATGATGAACTTTCCGCCATATGGGGGCTTTCCTATAACATACTGCCAAGCTTGGATGAACATTATATAACTGCCAGACTCAGTGAAGAAGAGAGCTTAAGAGCCAGGCTCCTGATTTGTTCACAGGCAAGTTTCCTGAGGAAGGTAATAACGGTAATATCTGAAAATGGACAGGCAGTTAATAATTATTTGGACATTGGCGATTCAGACGGCTCTGCAAGGATATTATTGAAGGAGAGCATGAAAAATGTGGATATCGACACATTAGGAATTAATCTGCAGCCTAAGGCCGTTGAGAAGATGAAACAAAAAGGGCTGGAAGCAGAATGCATAGATGCCATGGAACTTAGTAAACAGGGGAGGCGATATGATATCGTTTCTGTTTTTGAAACTTTGGAACACCTGCCCAATCCCATCGGTTTTCTCGAGAGCATTCATAGCATCGTCAATCATCGTCTGGCCATATCGGTGCCTCTCATATGTAAAAGCAGGGTCAGTCTGCGGTATCTTGATGATAAATGGCCCGGAGACAAAATACCTACGATTGAAAATATCCATGTATTTGAGCTGTCACCTGAAGACTGGAGTAAAATATTTCTGCATTGCGGATGGGAAATAGAGTTTGAAAAAAAGGTCAGACAGTTCCCCAAAAAGGGGATGCTTGCCCTCCTCATGAAATATACATGGCGAAAGATAAGCTTTGAAGGATATTGGTTTGTTTCGTTAAAGAAAAATGATGAGTACAGGAAAAGATATTGTATTGAATGATTATACCTCAGAGCATTTCAAGAACAGGAGATAATATATGGCGAAAGATAGGGATGAGAAGAGCGGACTGAAACAGAAATTAATAAATAACAGGTTGACCGTAGGTTCCTGGATAACCCTTGCCGATACTGCTGTAGCGGAGATCATGGCGAGGTCAGGCTTTGACTGGCTGACCATTGACATGGAGCACAGTGCGATAACTGTAGGCCGGGCTCAGGAACTGATAAGGGTCATTGAGCTGAACGGGGTTGTTCCGCTGGTCCGGGTTGGAGAGAACAATGCGACAATGATCAAGCGGGTAATGGATGCGGGCGCCCATGGCGTCATCGTGCCGATGGTGAATACAAGGGAGGATGCCGAACGGGCTGTTGCCTCTGTAAAATATCCGCCTGAGGGGAAGAGGGGCGTAGGCCTTGCACGGGCACAGGGATACGGGTTTGAGTTTGACAGATACAGGAAGTGGGCCCATGCGGAAAGTATAGTGGTGGTCCAGATAGAACATATAGATGCTGTCAATAATCTGGAGGAGATATTGACGGTCAAAGGTGTAGATGCGAGCATCATAGGGCCGTATGACCTATCTGCCTCCATGGGATATCCCGGGGAATTTGAACGCAAAGACGTAAAGGCCGCGATCTCCCGGTATGAAAGAGTATGCAAAAAACTGAAAAAGCCTTCAGGGTTTCATGTCATTGCGCCTGATGCCGGCTTAATAAAGGAAAAAGTTAAACGCGGTTTTACATTTTTGGCATTCAGCCTGGACACCCTTTTTCTGGGCTCCAAGATAAAGGAAGAACTGAAGGCGGTAAAGGAGAAAAAATAATGAAGATAGTAGGTATAATCCCGGCGAGAATGGGTTCAAGCAGGTTTCCCGGGAAACCACTGGCGCTGATCGCCGGCAGGCCGATGATATACCATGTGTATTGGCGGAGCAAAATGTCAAAGAGGCTCTCAGATGTATTCATCGCTACCTGCGACAAGGAGATCGAGGAATACTGCATTAACAATAAAATGAATGTGGTCATGACAAAAGATACCCATGAGAGGGCATCGGACAGGACGGCTGAGGCCATGCTGAAGATCGAGAAAATAATAAATACAAAGATAGATATCCCTGTCATGATACAGGGTGATGAACCCATGCTCGTGCCTGAGATGATAGACCTGGCCGTTGAGCCTCTTGTTGAAGACAAGAACGTATCAGTCGTTAATCTAATGTCACCGCTCAAAAGCGATGACGAACATGATGACCCTAACGAAGTAAAGGTTGTGGTTGATAAGAATAATTTTGCTCTCTATTTCTCAAGAGAGCCGATCCCTTCAAGAAAAAAAGGGGTGAAGGCGTCTTCTATTTTAAAACAGGTATGCATAATTCCATTTACAAGGGAGTTCCTTCTTGAGTTCAATGAACTCCCGCAGACCCCTCTTGAAATAGCTGAGTCAGTTGATATGCTCCGTGTCCTGGAGCATGGGGGCAGGGTTAAGATGGCGTATTCTCCGTATGAGACCTATAGCGTTGATACAAAAGAGGACCTTGAAAAGGTTGAATCATTGATGAAGAACGACAAGTTAATTCAAAGATACGATAACAAAGCTTAAGCGGAATGGGAAATTATCTAATTACAGGAGGAGCAGGCTTTATCGGTTCTAAAGTTGCTGAGGCATTGCTGGCAAGGGGTGACAGCGTATCGATCATTGATAACATCTCAACCGGTTATGAATCCAGCATCCCTGAGAAGGCTGTTTTTATAAAATCGGATTGCCAGGATGCAGGTGTTTACAGAGGCCTCTCAGGCGAAAAATTTGATGCCATACTCCATATTGCCGGCCAGTCTTCAGGGGAAGTCAGTTTTGACGACCCGGTGTATGACCTGCGGTCAAATACCGAATCTACTCTTCATCTTTTAAAATTTGCATTTAACTCAGGGTGCAGGAGATTCATTTATGCGAGTACCATGTCCGTATACGGCCAGCCGGAGATGACCCGGGTCAATGAAAATTCCGTATGCGCCCCCATCTCGTTCTATGCCGTAGGCAAACTGGCGAGCGAGAACTATCTTAGGATATATGAAAAATACGGCATGCTATCTACGTCTTTGAGGCTGTTTAATGTTTACGGACCGGGACAGAATCTCGAAAATATGAGACAGGGAATGGTCAGCATATATCTGGCGCAGATGATAAAGAAAGATAGAATTATCGTCAAGGGCAGCCTGGAGAGGTTCCGGGACTTTATTTATATTGATGATGTCGTCAGGTCTTTTCTTCTGTGCCTGGATCTGCCGCAGACCGTTGGAAAAACTCTCAATGTAGGCACAGGCATTAAAACAACTGTCAGAGACCTGCTGAAGATAATGCTGGAAATTTATTCCAAAGATGTTCCCATAGTGCAGGATGGAAGTACCATGGGTGATATTAACGGGATAACGGCTGATATTGACCAGTTCAGAAATGTTGCCGGATTTGTGCCTGAAATTCAGCTGAAGGAAGGATTGCACAGGATGATACAATGGGCACTGCAGACAAGATAACTGAAAAAGTAAAGTGCCGGCTTTGCGGCGCGGCATCAAGATATCAGAAGATCAAGGGGCGGTTCGTGTATGGCGGGTCGGCGCGTCACAAGTTCCTGGAGTGCTCCAGGTGCGAAGCTGTATATCTTTATCCGCTGCCTTCTGAAGAACAGGAGCGCAAATTTTACCGGAACGAGTTTGAGAAGTACATGGCAAATCGTTCCGGGGCAGATACGCGGAAGGGCTGGCTCTCTGCGGAAGACCACATCAGGACCAACCGGCCTGAGGTTGAAAGAAGGATGATGTTTTTAAAGAAGCTCCTCAACAGGAGGAGGAAACTTAATATACTTGAGGTAGGATGTTCATCAGGTTTTCTGCTCTTTGCTCTTCGCGATATGAAGCATAACGTGTATGGAGTTGAACCTTCGGGTGTATTCACTGATTTCCTCCGGACGAAGAATGTCACGCTTTTTACCGACGCGTCTGATGCCGCGCGTTCGGGGATAAAGTTCGACCTCATTCTCCATTATTATGTTCTTGAGCACATAAGGAAGCCCGCGGAATTTATTCAGGGCTATATGGACCTGCTGTCAGGCAGCGGAAAGATGGTCTTTGAAGTGCCTAATGTGCAAGACCCTTTGATCTCTCTTTACAGTGTCCCATCGTTCGGCAGGTTTTACTGGTCAATGGCGCACCATTGGTATTTTTCTCCCGAGAGCATGACATATATGCTGGATAAGCTCGGCCATAAATATTCTTTTTATCTCGAACAGCGCTACGACCTGTCAAACCATATGGTATGGATGCAGGATGGCAAACCGGGCGGCAAAGGCAGATACTCTGATGTATTTACCCGTGAACTGGAAGATGCCTATAAACAGTCTCTTATAAAAAGCGGTTTTTGTGATACGCTCGGGGTTGTTTTGGAAAATAAAACGGTTTTGATATAATCTATAACAATGCGGAAAATGAAAGTATTAATATCGACAAGCAGTTTCGGCACATACGATCAATCTCAGCTTAAATTACTTGATAAACTCGGGTGCAGTGTGGTGCTGAACCCGTACAAAAGAAAACTCGCAAAGCAGGAAGCGCTGGTTCTTCTGAAAGATTGTGCAGGGGTCATTGCCGGGACAGAGGTGATGGACAGGGAAGTTCTGCAGGCGGCAGATAAACTCAGGGTCATATCAAGGGTTGGTGTAGGGATAGATAATATTGACCTGGCTTACGCAAAGAAAGCCGGTATCCTTGTCTTCAGGACGCCTGAGGCTGTTACCGAAAGCGTTGCCGAACTTGCAGTGGGTTTAATGCTGGATTGTCTCAGGGGCCTGTCATATTCCGACAGGGAAATGAGAGACGGAAGGTGGAAGAAACATATGGGCTCTCTTTTATACGGGAAGACGGTCGGGATAATAGGGCTTGGCAGGATCGGCTCAAGGATAGCCGGGATATTGAAGAAGAGCTTTGGATGCAATGTGGTCTACTATGATACGTATAAGAAAACCAATAAGTTCGAGAAAGTGGCCTTGAACAGGCTTTTCAGGGTTTCTGATATTATCTCGTTCAATTCGAGCAGTACGGAAGTAGTGCTCGATTCAGAGAGCGTAAGAAAATTAAAAAAAGGCGTCATCATAATAAACACATCACGTGCAAATTTAATAGACGAGGCCGCTATCATAGAGGCTTTAAAGGACGGCACAGTAGCCTTTGCCGCCTTTGATGTCTTTAACAAAGAACCTTACAGCGGAGGTTTAAGGGAGCTGCCCAATGTTGTTCTCACCCCGCATATAGGTTCCTATGCCAGAGAGGCAAGGATAGAGATGGAAAGGCAGGCCGCTGACAATCTGATAAAAGGTTTTAAAAAAGCAGGTCTGTTATGAAAGGCAGGGCAGTGGTTTTCGGAGGGTCAGGTTTTCTGGGAAGCCATGTTGCCGATGAACTGGCTAAGAGGGATTATGAGGTAGTTATTTATGACCTCCGTAACTATGCCCGCCTGAAGAATAATCAGTCCATGGTCATCGGTGATATAACTGATGAAGCAAAGGTGAGAGATACTGTCAGGGACGCGGACATTATTTACAATTTTTCGGCTATTGCGGATATAGAAGAAGCAGCCGTAAATCCGGTGGAAACAGTAAAGGTGAATATCCTGGGCAACACGATCATATTGAACGCTGCCAGAGAGTTTAATGTTAAAAGGTTTGTCTTCGCCAGCTCTTTGTATGTTTACGGGAGATCAGGCTCTTTTTACAGGGCGAGCAAGTATGCGTCGGAATTGCTGATCGAGAGTTTTCATGAGGCATATGATCTCAATTACACTATTCTCCGGTATGGTTCACTATACGGCAAATATGTCGATGAGCGGAACTGGATCTATAAGATATTGAAAGATGCACTGACGGAAAAAAAGATCGTCAGGTACGGAGACGGCGAGGAGATAAGGGAATACATTCATGTTGAAGATGCGGCCCGTTACAGCGTGGACATACTGTCAGATGAATATGCCAATGAATGCGTCGTTCTCACCGGGCATCATCCGATCAAGATAAAAGAGCTGCTTAAGATGATCAAGGAAATAATGAACAATGAGATCGAGATAGAGTACCTGCCGTCCCCGAAGAATTTCCATTACGAAATTACGCCTTATTCCTTTACTCCCAAAATGGCAAGAAAGCTTACCTCTAACTATTATATTGACCTCGGCCAGGGGATACTGGATTGCCTGAATTATATTCACAAGAAGATGGAAAAGGCGTGAACTCACAACCTGCCTGAGCGCTCTGCATGATAAAGACGATACTTTTTGATTTTGACGGCGTTATAGTTGAATCCGTTGATATAAAGACCTCTGCCTTTGAAGCATTGTTCAGGAACGAGAGCAAAGATAATGTGGCTGCCATACTCGATTTTCACAGGAAGCACGGCGGTATATCCAGAACGAACAAGATCCTTCATTTTTACAGCAATATTTTATGTGAAGAACTTTCCGGCGATAAACTGAAGGAGTTGGAGGACAGATTTTCACGATACGTAAAAGAGAAAGTGATCCAGTCGCCATTTGTGGAAGGCGCCCTGGAATTCATAATGGAGAACTACGGTAAGTACGGTCTTTATATAATCTCCGGCACGCCTCAGGCAGAGCTTGAGGATATAGTATCAGCAAGAGATCTGGGACGCTATTTTAAGGGCGTATACGGTTCACCGCGCGGCAAGGCCGAGATCATCAACGCCCTGCTCTCTGAAAAAAAGTTTCAAAAAGATAACACGGTTTTCATAGGTGATTCCGCAGATGACCTCGATGGCGCAATAAGGTCCGGCGTAAGATTTATAGCGCGTATCAATCCTTCCCGTGAAGACACGGTATTTTCCTTGATAGAGTTCCCTGTAATTTACAACCTCCGTGAGTTAAGCCCTGCACTTTCCAGATTCAATAATGACTGATCGTTGTCCTGCGCGATCTTTTATGTGTTTTTCATAACCTGAAATTAATTAATGAAGATCGTCATAGCTACAAGACTTACCAGCGGGATCTGTAAAAAAGCAGGGTCATTCAGCCTGATCTCGTTCAGAAAACTATCCGTAAAAGAAACCGCGCTGGCAAGGGCATCCGGCATCCGGAGATTCTATCTTCCTTCTCTCAGCCCTTCTGACGGGAAAGAGTTTGAGCAGGCATTTGACAACTTCTGGGATGATGTTGCCGCAGGGTTTCCTCATGACCATCTCTTCTGGCGCAATACCGTATCGTCAAAAATGCAGGCATGGGGCAATTCTATCGGATATTTATGTCTCGTCCTGTTTACCCTGACCCGCCTGCCTGAGAAAGAAAATTTAAAGCTCATTATCGTCTGCAACAGCCTGGAGATGAAAAAAATATGCCTGCTGTGGGCGGGCAATAATGGCTGGCAATTGATAGCAGGGAAGATCAAATGTGAATTATACGGCAGATTTGTGCAGAAGATGACCGATATTATGTGGTTCTTTATCCGGTTCATCTCTTACACACGAAAGAAAATATTGTCAGCGGGTTCAGCGCCTGGTACTGCTGAGAGAAAAGCAGTTCTGATCCCGTCATTGTTTTATCCTGATTCCGTCAGGGATGGCCTGTACAATGACCCCTTTTTTGGAAGGCTGCATGAATATATAAGGTCCAAGGGTCATCACTGCGTATATTTATGCGTGCCGCTTAACAGGGCCACGCGGTCAACGCTTAAAAAAGTTTCGCAATGCCGGGATGCAACAGTTATCACCACGTATTCGCTTGTGGGCTGGAAGGATCTGATCTCGATATTCCTGTCATTATATTTCAGAAAGCCTGAAATTCCCGAAAGAATCTTCATGAATTGCGGCCTCAGCGGATATATCCGGTGGTATTCCGGCAGTTTCAGGCAGACGTTCAGCATAGATGCCGCAATATATTTCGAGGCGGTCAGAAGATTATCCAAGGCGCAGCAATTCAGCAGGCTGATCATAAGTTACGAAGGCAATGTCTATGAAAGGGCCTGCATTCAGGCATTCAGGTCAATGAACTCCGGAAAAGTTATCGGCTACTCTCATGCAGTGATCTACCCGCTCAATTTAAAGATACGGCTTACTGAGATCGAAGCCTCCAGAAAACCGGTTCCTGACAAATATATATGCACCGGCCCGTATGCAAAGGAACTCTTATTAAAGGAGGGTAAAGGGTATAAAGCTTCCGAATTAAGTGACGGATGTGTGCTTAAGGATGTGCCTGAGATCAGGAAAGACAATAATGAGATCTCAGACAAGCGCAAGATCCTTGTTGCTCTGGATGGAGTGGAGACGGCTATAGTTATGCTGGAATGGTGCCTTGAACATTTGGGAGCATTAAGGGATTTCACATTCAAGGTCCGCTTTCATCCGAACATATCCAGGGAATCCATATTAGGCCAGTGTATAAATCCATTCCCTGACAATGTCGGGATATCTGATATCGACCTCAAGGAGGATATAGAAGAAAGTTTATGTGTCCTCTACAGGCACTCTTCAGTCGGTATGCAGGCTATATTGAATGGCGTCCCTGCCATTCATCTGGCTATTGACTCACCCTTATGCGGCGACCCTCTTGAAGGGCTCACCTCTTATAAATGGCGCGTCAATGCCCTGCCAGAGCTCGCGGCCGCGCTGGAAGAGATAATATCATTAAGCCGTGAGCAAAGAGAGACGTTACTGAACACAGCAAGTATTTTTGTAAAAAAATATTATACTAACCCGACAGAAGAATCTTTATATGAGTTTATCTCTTGAATCCAATTGCTTTAATATTTATTAAATGAAGACCGGCAATCCGCCAAGACTCTGCCTTATAGTGCCGACCAAGGACCGCCCTTTTGAACTGGAGCGTCTCTTCAGGAGCATTCAGTCCCAGAACATTCTTCCGGCTCAGATAATCATCGTGGATGGAGGAGAGCCCGGGATCAAATGGCTGGCTGATAAATATTCAGATCTCAAGATCGACTATTTACAGGTATTGCCTCCGGGTCTGACACGCCAGCGGAATGCCGGCTTGAAGAGAGTTGGAGATGATATCGATCTGATCGCCTTTCTTGATGATGATATAGTGCTTGAGCCGGGCTGCCTTGAGAACATGCTTGATTTCTGGACAGGCGCAAATGACGATACAGGCGGTGCCGGCTTTAATATAATTGACCATCCGCCGACAGGCAAGCCGCGATGGCTGGAGTTCCTCTTCTCGCTTTATTTGAAGAATAAACCCGCCGGTGCATTATTGAAGACCGGGCGCAACATGCCTTATTGTCCTGCCTCAGCCACAACAGAGACACAATGGCTGTGCGGCGGGGCCACTGTCTGGAGGAAAGAGATATTCAGCGAGTTTGATTATGATGAATGGTTTGCGGGTTACGGCATTGTTGAAGATGTTGATTTCAGCTACCGTGTAAGCAGAAAGTATAAATTATTTGTCGCGGCTGACTCGCAGGTCAGGCATATTGAAACATCTAAGAAAAATCATTACCTTCAGGCATATGTTGTGACAATGAACCATCTCTATCTTTCAAAGAAGCACGCTGAATTCTCATATCCGCTCTGTCTGGCCTATTTTATGACAAACGGGGCCAGATGTTTGTTAAGCGGTATCCTGTTTCTGAATAAGTTCAATATAAAGAAGGGGATGGGGATCATTAATGCTTCTTTAAGGGCTAGCATCCTGGGGATATCACGTGTGCAGAGACAGGTAAAGGATAAAAAGTAATGGAGGAGTTATTTAATGCCTGAATCCGGACTGAGCGTAGAGATAGTCATCCCAAGCTATAACAGGCTGAACATCCTTAAGGATACTATATACAAGATCAGACAGTTATACCCGGCTGTCGGGATCTGCCTTGGACTGCAGGGAGATATGCCGGATGATGAGCTTCAGGCGCAATTTGAGAGCGATCCGAATCTGCGCATTGAGAAGCTGCCTGAGCCTGGGACTACAAGAGCTTTAAACCGGTGTATCTTCAGTTCTGCTGCGGACATTGCATTGAGCCTGGATGATGACGCGTATCCGGTTCATGGATGGATCGAAGCGCATGTAAGCGCTTTCATGAAAGATCCGGAACTTGTCTACACATCCGGCCGGGTCATAGAATTGACAAAAAGAAGGCCGATGATCTCAGACCTTGCACGCATCATGGCTGAATCTGTTTTCGGATTATTTATGGGAAAGGACAAAAAAATAGACGGCCGCATAGTAGGCTGGGTCAACCGGTTCGGTTTACTTTTTGGGAACTTTGACAAACCCGGCACCTGCAGGATAAATTCTCCGCGCGAAGGCAACATGGGCATCAGGCGTGAGATATTTCAAAAAACAGGCGGATTCGATAATGCCTTCAGGGGGAATGCGGCCTTCTTTGGAGCGGATTTCGGATTGAGAATGGCAAAAGAGGGAATATACGGGCTCTACATCGGCGATGCAATAATAATTCATCATGAATTCCCGAGCGGCGGCAGCCGTGAGGCAGGCAAGGCGCAATGGCTCAGGGATTACATCTTTAATCATAAACTCTTTATAAAACACCTCGGGTCGCAGGCATGGATAGGTTCAATCCCACGGTTATTGAAACGTCTCTTTTAACATGTATAGATAATGAATATAATAAACAAGCCGCCTTGTTTATATTTTCTTATCCGGATATATTAACCTCATGATAGATAGAAATTTAAACTATGGACGCCATATCATCAGGCATTTTTTAGAACAGTCAGCGCCTTTCCAGATCGTATTGGAAGAGGTGGACCCCGGAATTCGGACAGTCGTATAAGGTGTAAAATATACGATTAACGAAGGAGGAAACCTGAAGATGAGCAAGACAAAAAGGACGAGGTATTCAGCAGAGTTTAAGGCAAAGATAGCCCTTGCAGCGTTGAG